>NZ_JBFAHW010000021.1:0-120709 GCF_040654355.1 Streptomyces sp. NPDC050704
GGGACCGCTTCCACTACGTCCGCGTCGCCGTCATCATCGCCGCCCTCGCCTGCCTGGCGGCCGCCCGCACCTGAGCCCGCGGGCCGGCCCGGCGCCGGTGGCACACAATCCCCACTCCCCGGGCGGCAGCGGGCCACCGAAACCCCGGCGACCGCTTCCGGCCTGGTGCGGGGACGGCCGACCGGACCAGGGACGCGAACCTTGCTCGGCACGGGGATGAACCGGGGGCTGTCCGCGGCCTGTCCTGCGGTCAGTACGATCCACAGCGGGCGGCACCTGCGGTCGGCGGCAAGGTGGATCTTGCTGGTCCGCCCGCCCCGTGAGCGCCCGAGCAGGGCGGCCTTCGGCCGGACTTCCGGTCATGGGTGTGGTTGCCGGGTCATGTAGGGGTATTGACGCGGTAAAGCGGCAGGTCAGGTGTTGTTTTGAGTACGGTCGGCGTCGAGTCCGGTGACCAGGCCTCGCAGGAGGGGGCCGTACTCCGGGTGGGCGAGGGCGAACGCCATCTGGGCGACCAGGTAGTCGGCCGGATTGCCGGTGTCGTACCAGCTGCCCTTGATGACCTGCCCGTACACCGCGCGGGTGGTGGCGTAGGCGTTGATGGCGTCGGTCAGGTAGACCTCGCCGGTCCTGTGCTCGTACCAGCGGCGGGTCTGCTCGCGCAGTTCGTCGATGATGCCGGGGGTGACGACATAGCCGCCGATAGCCGCGTACGACGACGGGGCGGCAGTTGGCTCGGGCTTTTCGACCAGGCCGGTGATCCGCAGTTGGCCACCTCCGAGGTCTTCCTTGACGATGGGCACGCCATAGCGCTGGGAGTCGGCGGGATCCATCGGCAGGAGGGCCAGCACCGGGCAGCCGGTCTGCTCATATGCGCGGATCAGCTGCTGGGCGCGGGGGACCTCGGCCACGAAGACGTCGTCGGGCCACAGCACCAACACGGGCTCGTCGCCGAAGGAACGGGCGGCGTTCAGCACCGGGGTGCCGTTGCCGTAAGGGCCGTACTGGTCGAGGTAGGTGATGTGGCCCTGGCGGGCCAGCTCCGCGACCTCCTCCACCGCGTCCGCGTAGGCTGTCTTGCCGTCCTCGCGGAGTTTTTCGACGAGGGCGGGGTTGGGGCGGAAGTGGTCCTGGATGAGGCTCTTACCGCCGGAGACGACGATGGTGATGTCGGTGATGCCGGAGTCCACCAACTCGCGGACGGTGTGCTCGATGACCGGCTTGTCGCCGACCGGGAGCATCTCTTTCGGCGTCGCCTTCGTCAGGGGCAGCAGACGGGAGCCGAGTCCGGCGGCGGGGATCACGGCCCTGCGAATCGTCGGGGACATCAGGTCTCTCTCGGTCGAGCGGCACACCGTACCGGCTGGCACGGCACCGGAAAAGGCGCCTACCGGCGACAGCGTAAGTCACGGTTGACCTCACTCGACACTGTTCCCGTGGAGGCGCTGGAGGACGACACCAGAGTGCGCCGAAGGCAGAACGGGTCACCGGACCACGAAGCAGAAACAACCCTCAAGATTTCTGGCACATCACAGCGGCGGCGAATACGCGCTGCTTCCACTCCCGCATGCTCAGGCGGCCGTGTGGTCGCTCCCCCGGCTCTCGTCGGAGCCCTGTGGATTGCCGCTCGTGACAAGCGCCGCCCGGGGGTGCTGCACAGAGGCCAGGGAGACGAGATCCCTCCCGAAACAGGGCCGCGGTGAGCCAGACAGACAGGACGCGGACCTTCCGTTCCCAGGTGGGCACGGCCAGGACGTGTCCCAGCGTCGCCACCGCTCCCAGGCTGCTGTGACGGTAGCTTCGGATCCTGCCTCCGTGCAGGCCGGCTGCGATGTTCTTTGCAAGGCGCCTGCCTTGTCGCACGGCGTGCTGAGCGTTGGGCACCGTGTGCGCCCCCGGCACGGGCGAAGCCAGATCGGGAACAGCCGCACCGTCGCCGGCCGCCCACACATCCGGCACAGGCTCGCTGTCAAGGCAACCACCGCCCAGCCGAACTTCCTGGTGCGCCGGTGCTTCTTGGCGCGGAACCCGCCGATCCGCATCCGCGCGTACGAGCCGATCTGGTCAAAGGCGTGGGCCGCCTTCGGCGCCAGGCCGAGTTCGGCCAGCAGGCCCTTCAGCCGCTCCAGGGCAGCTTCGGCCTGCTCGCCGCTGGCACACATCACCACCGCGTCGTCGGCATAGCGCACCAGCACCCTGTGATCCCGTGATCCCGTGTCGACCACACCCGGTCCAGCCGGTGCAGATAGACATTGGTCAGCAGCGGGGAGACCACCCTGCCCCGCGGAGTGCCGGACACCGGCCGACGGACCTGACCGTTCGCCATGACCCCGGCCCGCAGCATCGCGCGCGCAGAGGCTTGAGAACCCGAGCGGTCCACGACAGGTTCCTCGACCGCCTGCATCAACTTCTCAGGATCAATCGCCTCAAAGCAGTTGGCGATGAAGGCCTCGTCATAACTGCGCTAACGCCGCACCCGGGGCATCCCCAGACCGATCCACGAGATGATCTCCCGCTGGATCTCGTTGTTCCCGCCGCCGAAGGTGAAGATCACGGCCGAGCGGTAGCCGCGCTCCAGTTCGCCGTGGAGCACCGCGCCCGCCGAACCCTCCTTGAGGACACCGGCCGCCGCGACGACCTCCATGAGCCAGGCGTAGGCGTCCCGGCGGGCCTCGGAGCCGTACACCTTGACCGCGGAGGCGTCCTGCGGGGTCAAGGTGCCCTCCTGGACGGCGTTCACCATCTGCCAGTTGAGGAGTTTCATCGCGTCGAGCTTGGTGTGGGTCTGGGCGAGGCGACGGCGTACCCAGGGCAGGTCGACGACGCGGCGACCGTCGGCGAGTTTGGTCTCCATGGCCCAGCGCTGGACGTCGTGCAGGGCCCGGATGGCCATGGTGCCGTGCGCGGCGAGGGTGACGCGCTCGTGGTTGAGCTGGTTGGTGATCAGCCGCCAGCCCTTGTTCTCCTCGCCGACCCGGCGGGAGGCGGGGACGCGGATGTTCTCGTAGTAGCTCGCGGTGGTGTCGTGGGAGGCGAGGGTGTTGATGAGTGTGCAGGAGTAGCCGGGGTCGGAGGTCGGTACGAGGAGCATGGTGATGCCCTTGTGGGGCGGGGCGTCGGGGTCGGTGCGGACCGCGAGCCACACCCAGTCCGCCGTATCGCCGTTGGTCGTCCAGATCTTCTGCCCGTTGACCGTGTAGTGGCCGGTGGCTTCGTCGCCATCCCGGACCGCGCGGGTCTTCAGCGCGGCCAGGTCCGTGCCCGCGTCCGGCTCGCTGTAGCCGATCGCGAAGTCGATCTCGCCGGAGAGGACCTTCGGCAGGAAGTACGCCTTCTGCTCCTCCGTGCCGAACTGCATGATCGTCGGCCCGACCGTGTTCAGCGCCATCAACGGCAGCGGTACGCCCGCCTGGGCGGCCTCGTCGAAGAAGATGAACTGTTCCATCGGGCTCAGGCCGCGCCCGCCGTACTCCTTCGGCCAGCCCACACCGAGCCAGCCGTCGGAGCCGAGCCGCCGGATGGTGTCACGGTAGAAGCGCTTCTGCGTCGCCGGGTCGCCGTACCGGGCATGCACATGGTCCGGCACCAGATCGGCGAAGTAGGCGCGCAGTTCGGTGCGCAACTCCTGCTGCTCCGGCGTGTATTCGAGATGCACGGCGCCTCCTGGATCCCACTGGCCTGCTGCCGGCCTGCTGCTTCGGCTGTCCGGACTGACGGCGCACACCGTAGAACCTGTTGCAGAAATTGGGAATGCCGGTGACGTACGCACCTACGCGAAAGGCCCCCGGACGGTGGTCCGGAGGCCCTTCTGTGAGCGACTCTGAGTGAACGGCTCAGTGTGCGACGGGAGTTGCCCGCGCTTCGGGCGACTTCCCCTCGGTCCTGGCCGGCTTGGGGGCAAGTACGCGCTCCGCGAGCACTCCGAAGACCAGCCCGAAGGCGGTCCACAGGGTGACCTGGATGGCCAGGGCGGCGAGGCGGTACTGCCAGAGGAGGGTGCCCGGGAAATCCTTCGGCACCTCGTTGAAGGACGGCAGGAACACGTACGCGAGTCCGACGACGAGCACGAAGAACGCACCCGCGGCGATCGTGGCGTTCCAGTTGCCCAGACGCCCCGCGAGACGCTTGCCGAGGATCACGGTGGCGACGGCGAGCAGCACGCTCAGCGCCACCATCAGGAAGAACAGGGCCGTGCGCTGGTTGAGGGTGTCGGGGTCGCCGACGGCCGGCGGGTTGGCGGGGTACTTCAGGAACGGCACGACGTAGACCGCGAGCAGGCCCGCGGTCGCCAGCAGCATGGCGCTCGCGCGCGGCCCGAAGCGGCCGATCCTGCCGAGTGCGAAGCAGTACGCGAGGGCGGCGATCCCGCCGAACGCGACGCCGTAGACGAGCACGCCGGTGGACAGGCCGCCGGTGGACTGCATCGTACGGCTCACGAGTTCGGTCCCACCGTGTTCGTGGGAGTGGGACTCCTCGAACGCGATGGCTTCGTCGACGCGGGGTTCGCCCAGGAAGTAGGAGACGACCAGGGCGAGCAGGCCCGCGGCGAGACCCGCGAGCATGCCGCGCACCAGGAGGTTTCTGACGGTGACGGAGTTCATGGAGTTGTCCTGTCGGTCCCTTTGGTCACTTTCGCCGTCAGTGGCAGGGGAAGCCGAGCAGGTGGCGGGCGTCGTGCACCCACTCGTGCACGCCCTCGCCGGAGACCAGGGAGGTGGCGCCCTGTTCGGCGCCGACGAAGTAGAGCAGCACCAGCATCAGAACGCCGAAGAAGACCGCCCAGGGGGCGATCGCGCCGATCGGCATTTTTGCGGGTACGGCAGGGGTGTTCACGGTCGGCTGAGCGACGGACTGTGCCATGTGGCAGGACCTCCTGGGGAACTCGCGTCCCATCGTGGTGGTGCATGAGGACGACGGCCACGGGTCTGACTTGCCCGGCCTTCACCGCTCCTGGTGGGGGCGGTTGGTGCGGGGCTTACAGTGGCGCGACCGTGCCGGATTTCCACCGGCTTCCGTCGAACCGTCGTCAATATCGACGAGAAGGTACCGCGAAGCGGAGGCGCGGCCAAGGGCGCATGGGGTGACGGGCGTGCGCCGGGCACCTGGTCACGCCACCAAATCCCGGTCGGGGCAAGGGTATTGAGTACGTGTGGAGTGCGGGAGTGGGCCGATGACCAGCCGAGTGATGTTGATCTCACCAGCGATGAGTGTGGCGCTGCGAGAAGCGCGTTTCGATGACGGATGCCCCGTCGAAGCGGCCGGACTGCGGCTCGCCGAGACCGCCGCGGCCTCGCTGCCCGCCGCCGACCGGGTCTTCGTCTCGCCCGGCGTGCGCTGCCGGGAGACGGCCGTGGCACTCGGCCTCGATCCGGTCGCCGAGCCCGGGTTGGCAGGCCTGGACGTGGGCCGCTGGCGAGGCGCGACCCTCGCCGAGGTGAGCTCCGATGAACCGGAGGCGGTGGCGCGATGGCTCGCGGACCCTTCGTCCGCCCCGCACGGCGGTGAGTCGGTACGCGATCTGTGCGAACGGATCGCGAAGTGGCTGGAATCGGTGGCAGGGCTCGGCTCGGGCCGGATCGTCGCCGTCGTCGAGCCGGAGGTCGTACGCGCCGCGGTGGCCGGGGCGCTCGGAGCTCCGGAGTCGGCGTTCTGGCGGATCGATGTGCCGCCGCTGACCGCGACGGAGTTCAGCGGACGGGACGGGCGCTGGAATGTACGGGTGGGGCGGGCGCTCGGGGAATGACGCCCGGGTGGCGCTTCGCGGCGGGGCGGGGCGTGCGGTCGGAGTGACCGTCTGACCGGCTGATCACGCAGCTCACACAGCTCACGCCGGGGAAGGAGACCTCCAGCTCCAGTCGTGCGGCGGCGAGGCTCGGCCCGCTCACTGGCTGGCTGGCTGACCACCGTTCCCGCCCGTCGTCCTCGGGCCATCGTCGTCGGTCCGGCGGGGCCGTCAGCCAAGCAGGGCGAGAAACTCCGTGCAGGCCCGCGCGCAGTCCCGGCAGGCCTGGGCGCCCTCTTCGGCGCCGGGGCCGCGGTCGAAGACGTGCGCGGTTTCGAGGCAGACGGCGCGGCACCACTCGACCTGGGCACGCATCCCCGCCTCGTCGCTCTGCACGGTCTCCTCGGCGAGGGCGCGGCAGGTCGCGTCGCACACTTCCGCGCACAGGATGCCCTTGCGCCGCAGCTGTTGCTGATCATCGGGGCCGTCGAGGTCGGCGAGGCTCGCGCGCAGGGCGCACACCCGGGCGCACTCGGTGCAGGCCTGCGCGCAGGCGAACCGATCCTCGAGGAAACGGACGAGTTCCTGCTGCTCTGTTGCTGACACGTCGTTCGGGTAGCCGGACACCGTCACGCCAAACCCTCACCGGTCGTGCTGGTCCACGGCGGCCACCGGCCGTAGGACGGGGCTGCTGTCCGACGCCCTGCCACCGCTGTCCCTTCGTGACCGTCGTCAGTCCGGCAGTACCAGTCGTCGTCAGTCCGGCAGTACAAGCCGGCAGGTCTCCCCCGGCTCCACGCGGACCGCGTGGCCCGGCAGCCGGACGTCGATGGGCGACCGGTCGGAGGCGGGCACCGCGATCTCCAGGCTGCCCCGCTCCAGGCGCAGCCGTACGCCCCAGTGGCCCTGGTAGCGGAGGGCGAAGCCGTAGGAGGACAGCTCGGGCAGCGGGACCGGGTCCAGCCACAGGGCGCCCTGGCGCGTTTCGAGGCCGGTCAGTCCGCGCTGGACGAGGTCGAGGGTGCCGGCCATGGCGCCCAGGTGGATCCCCTCCCCCGTGGTCCCGCCCTGCAGATCGGCGATGTCGCCCTGGAGTGCCTCCTGGCAGAACTTCCACGCCTCGGCGCGCCGGGCCCTGGCGAGCACCCAGCCGTGGACCAGGCCGCTGAGGGTGGAGCCGTGGCTGGTGCGGTGCAGGTAGTAGTCGACGGTGCGCCGCCAGGTGTCCGCGTCGAGGCGGTGGCCCAGCCGGCGGAACAGGCCTTCGAGTTCGGCGGGCGAGAAGAGGTAGCCGAGCATCAGGACGTCGGCCTGCTTGGACGCCTGGTAGCGGTTGACCGTGTCGTCCTCCGCCTCCAGGATCCGGTCCAGGCGCCGGATGTCGCCGTACCGCTCGCGATAGCCGTCCCAGTCGAGCTCCACGAGGTCGCCGTAGCCCTCGAACTGGCTGATGACGTCGTCGTGGAAGGGCACGTGCAGGGTGCGGGACACCTCCTCCCACAGTTCGAGCTCGCCGGCGTCCAGGGCCGTCCGCTCGACGAGTTCCCGCCGACGCGGTTCGGGCAGGGCCTGAAGCACTTCGAGCGTACGGGTCAGCACCCAGGCGGCCATGACGTTCGTGTACGCGTTGTCGTCGAGGCCGGGTACCTCGGCTCCGGGGTAGGCGTCGTGGTACTCGTCGGGCCCGACCACGCCCCGGATGCGATGCCGCCCCAGGCTCTCGTCGTAGCTGGCCGAGTCGGCCCAGAAGCGGGCGATCTGCAGCAGCATCTCGGCACCCTTGGTGTGCAGGAACTCGGCGTCCCCGCTCGCCTCGCAGTACTGCCACACGTTGTACGCGACGGCCGAGCCGACGTGGTGCTGGAGCCGGGAGTGGTCGGGCAGCCAGCGCCCGGAGCGCGGGTTGAGATGCAGCTCCTGGGTCTCCTCGCGGCCGTCGCTGCCGCTCTGCCAGGGATAGAGCGCACCGGTGCGGCCGATGGCGCGGGCGGCGGAGCGGGCCTGTTCGAGGCGCCGGTGGCGGTAGTGGAGCAGCGCGCGGGACACCTCGGGGAAGTGCAGGTCGAGGTACGGCAGGACGAACAGCTCGTCCCAGAAGACATGCCCGCGGTACGCCTCGCCGTGCAGTCCCCGGGCCGGTACGCCCACGTCGAGGTCGGCGGTGTGCGGGGAGAGCGTCTGCAGGACGTGGAAGAGGTGCAGCCGCAGGATGCTGCCCGCCTCGCCGGGCACCTCCAGTTCGGCTCGCCGCCACAGCTGGCCCCAGGCCGTGCTGTGCGACTCCAGCAGATCGTCGAAGCCGGGCGCCTCGCTCACCCGGTCGATCGCGGCGCACAGCGGGTCGCTGATCGCCGGGTCGTGCGAGGTGTGCAGGGCGACGCACTTGTCGACGGTGGCGGTGCGGCCGGGAGCCAGGTCGAGGCGCGTGCGCTGGGTGGCGCGCAGGGGGCCGTGCCGGGTCGTGACCGGCGCGTCCGCGGTGAACCGGGCCGCCATGCCGACGCGGATGTCCGAGGTACGGGTACGGCAGCGCAGCCACACCGTGTCCGGGGCGGCGGTGTCGGTGTGCACGTGGGTCAGGTGGCGGCCGTCCAGGTCCGCGTAGCGGGGCACGCCCCCGTTGGCGACGGCCCCGTCGAGGGCCGCCTCGACCTCGATCTCGCCGGAGAAGTTCTCCGCCGTGAACTCGGTGCGCAGGGCCGCCAGATGAGGGTCGGCCATGTGCACGATGCGCAGTTGGCGCACGGCCAGGGTGCGGCCCTCGTCGTCGCGGTAGCGCGTACGGCGCTCCAGCAGGCCGGTGGACAGGTGGAGGGTCTGGTGGTGGTCGAGGACCGTCGCGGTGTCGGGGGTGAGCCACGCTCCCGGGCCCTGGCCGCCGTTTCCGTCACCGTCGCCGAGCAGGCGGAAGCGGAGCGGGAGCCAGTTGGGCAGGTTGACCATGTCCTCGTTCTCGACCCGGCGTTCCGCCACCTCGGAGGTGAGCCGGTTGTAGCAGCCCGCCGCGTACGTGCCCGGATAGTGCACGTCGTCCGCCACGCACTCGGGAATCGCTCCGCGGGTCGCGAAGTAGCCGTTGCCCAGCGTGCACAGGGATTCCCTGAGCCTCTCGTCCGCGGCATCGTAGCCCTCGTAGTCCCAGGTCCAGCCCGTCACGTCGGTACGCCTCCCTCGGTCTCCTCGGTCTCCTCGGTCTCCTCGGTCTCCTCGATGAGTTCTCCCAGGTCGCGGACGACGAGGTGGGCGCCGTGCCGCAGCAGTCGTTCCCGGGTACCCGGACCGGCCGTGCGATCCACCCCGATGACCAGAGCGAACCCTCCCCGGCGGCCCGCCTCCACTCCTGCCAGGGCGTCCTCGACGACGGCGGTGCGGCCGACGGGGATGCCGAGCCGCCGGGCCGCCTCCAGGAACAGGTCGGGCTCCGGTTTGCCCGGCAGGCCCAGCCGGGCCGCCTCGCCGCCGTCGACCAGTACGTCGAAGAGGTCGCGTACGCCGGCCCTGGTCAGGAGTTCACCGGCGTGGCGGGACGCGGAGGCCGCCGCGAGGGGCATCCCCTCGCGCCTCAGCGCTCGCAGCAGCCGCACCGTCCCCGGGTAGGCGTCGATGCCCTCCTCGCGCAGCCGCTCGGTGAACAGCCGCTCCTTGTCGGCGGCGACCTCGCGCACCGTCTCGGCGGGCAGGTCGAGGCCGCGTGAGGCGAGAAAGGCGGCGGCGCCCTCGAGGCGTGACTTGCCGTCCACGTACCGCAGATAGTCGTCGTGCGTGTCGAACGGGCGCCGCTGGTCGGGGTCTTCGGGCGGTTGGTCGCGCAGGAACGCGTCGAAGGCGGTCTTCCAGGCGGCTGCGTGCACCCGGGCCGAGTCGGTGATCACTCCGTCGGTGTCGAGGACGACGGCCCGGATGTCCCGCAGCGCGGGTGCGAGCCCGCCGGGGGACTTGCCGGACGGGGCGGGCCGGGGGTTCACGGCCGCTCCGCCACGTGGCCGGTGAGGTCCGGCGGTCGGTTGCCGCAGCCCCACTTGTCGTAGCGGCCGGAGTCCTTGACGAGGTCGCCGTGGTTGGTGCCCACTCGGACTGGCACGGTCATGAGTACTCCGTAGGTTGTCGGGCGGCAGGGCCTTGCGGGCCGGTCCCTCGCCCCTGGCGCGGGGCACCCTGACGGCCGGGTGGTCTTCGGCCGCGTCGTGGAGTACCCCGTCCAGCGGGACCGAAGCCCGCGCCGCGTGTACGGCGCCGGTTCGTCGGCGAGCATCGGATGGCCGGTGCGCTCGTGCGCGGGGCAGCGCCGGGCCCGCACCACGGCCGGCGCGCACCCGCGAGACATCGCCTCTTCCGGCACCGGTCTTCGGGCACCGGCTCGGTGGAGACCCTCACGTCGGGGATGCGCCGGCGGGCGTGTTCCGCCGCGGAAGGCGACGATGCTCCCGGCGAACATCTGCACAGAGCCTGCGGAGCCGACGGATCCCGCCGGCCCAAGACCGGTCTCTACGACGGCGGTTCGCCGCCCGGCCGGGCGGCCTTCAGGTCGGCGAGCAGTTCCGCCTGGCCCGCGAGAACCCCCGACAGGATGGTCCGCGCGACTCTCAGCAACTCCGCCACGTGAGGGCTGGTGAGCGAGTAGTACACCGTCGAGCCCGCCTTGCGGGTCACGACCAGATTCGCGCGTCGCAACACGGCCAACTGCTGGGACAGATGCGCCGGCTCGATACCCACCTCGGGCAGCATCTCCGCGACCGCGTACTCCCGCTCGCTCAGCAGTTCCAGCACTCGGATACGCGCCGGATGCCCCAGCGTCTTGAAGAACTCGGCCTTGAGTTGGTACAGCGGCGTACTCATGCTGCCGCCCTCTCCCCCACCGGGCCGCACGACCGTCCCGGCCGGTCCTCGGCGCACAGCATCCACCCACTCGTCACACACATACGGCCCATCCTCCCTGAGGCCGGCGGCTCCGTCGCCCAAGGGGGGCCGGTCCCCGCTGCCATGCGGCTCAGAGGGGAGGGCCGACTCAGAGGGGCAGGGTGATCCAGATGCTCTTGCCCTTCTCGTCGGCGTCGCCGCGTACGACCGCGGTGCCGCCGAGGCCGAGCGTGAGTTCCATGACGGTTCCGAGCCCACCGGCGCCGGCCGCGATCCCGAGCAGGGACGGTTGGTACGGGTGACGGTCGTGGACGGCGAACGCCAGACAGTCGGCGCCCGCCGCGTAGATGACCGTGAGCTGCGGTGAGAGCGCGGCGGCGTGCCGGACGCTGTTGGTGACCAGTTCGCCGAGGATCAGGAGCGCCGGATCGACCGCGGGGTGGCGAAGGCTGATTCCCCACTCCTTGAGGATCTGTTCGGCGGTCTCACGTGTGATCCGTACCGCGGACGGCACCGCGGGAAGGGTCAGCACGTGGCGGTGGGGCAGAGCTTCGAGGGTCATGGCCGTCAGGCCTTCACCGCGGCCGTGCGCGGGGCGGCGGGGCCGGCGCCGCTCATCGGACCGCCTCCTCGTTCGCGGTGCGGGCGTCCGGGACGCTCTTCGATCGCGGGACGACGGGCAGCAGGCCGGCCGACCGCAGGTGGTCGCGGGCCCCGTTGATCGCCTCGGGGGTGGTGGCGTACTCACGGCCCTCCCTGCGCAGCAGGCCGAGCGCGCCGACCGAGTCCAGGGCCTGGCGCTGGCCGGGACGGATCCCGGAGGTCATCACGATGATGCCGCGCCGGTTCAGTTTCTCCACCGCGTCCTTGAGGACCAGCGCGCCGGTGGCGTCCATGGTGCTGACCCGGGACAGGCGCAGGATCACGACCCGTACGTCGGCGACGTCGGTCAGCTCCAGCAGGAAGCGGTGGGCCGCGGCGAAGAACAGCGGCCCGTCGATCCGGTACGCCACGATGTGCTCGGCCAGCAGTGCGTGTTCCTCGGCGCTGTGGTCGCCCCGGTCCAGCGGCACCTGGTCGAAGCGGGCCTGCTTGGCGACCGCGCGCAGGGCGAGGCCGCCCGCGACGACCAGGCCGATGATCACGGCGTAGACCAGGTCGAGTGCCAGGGTGGCGACGGCGGTGAGGACGAGGATCACCGCGTCCGAGCGGGTGGCCCTCGCCATCGCCCGTAGCGAGCCGATCTCGACCATGCGGATCGCGGTCGCGAGGAGCACGCCCGCGAGCGCCGCCAGCGGGATCTTCGACACCAGCGGGGCCGCGGCGAAGACGATGAGGGCGAGGATCGCGGCGTGGGTAAGGGCGGCCAGTCGCGAACCGGCGCCCGTACGGACGTTGACGGCGGTCCGTGCGATCGCCCCCGTCGCCGGCACCCCGCCGAACAACGGCGCCGCGATGTTGGCCACGCCCTGACCGAACAACTCCCGGTCGGGATCGTGTTTCTGACCGACCGTCATGCCGTCGGCGACCGAGGCCGACAGCAGCGACTCGAGCGCGGCCAGCGCCGCCACCGCGACAGCGGGGGCGAGGAGGGAACCGAGCGCGCTCACGTCGAGGAAGCCGAGCGAGGGCGCCCGCAGTCCGGAGGGCAGGTCGCCGATCGGCGCGGCCGCGTCCAGATCCGCCAGCTGGGCCACGACCGTGGCCGCGATGACGGCGACGATGGAGAAGGGGACGGTCGGCCGCAGGCGGGCCCCGACCAGCATGACCACGGCGACGCCGGCCGCGAGGGCCACGGCGGTCCAGTTCGGCTGCCGGGCGAACTCCTCGACCGCCCGCCAGGTGACCACCAGCACACGGTCGCCCTCCGGCGCGGCCACGCCCAGCGCGTTCGGCACCTGCTGGAGGCCGATGACGCAGGCGATGCCGAGGGTGAACCCCTCGACCACGGGCGCCGGCACGTACTGCATGTACTTGCCGGCCCGCAGCGCCGCCAGTGCGACCAGCATCAGGCCGGCCAGCAGTCCGACGGTGAGCACGCCGGTGGGCCCGTGCTCGGCGACGATCGGCACGAGGACGACCGTCATCGCCCCGGTCGGCCCGGACACCTGCAGATTCGACCCGCCGAAGACCGCGGCGAGCGCGCCGGCGATGACCGCGGTCGCCAGCCCCGCTTCCGCACCCAGGCCCGAGGAGACCCCGAAACCCAGTGCCAGCGGCAGTGCGACGATCGCCACCGTCAGCCCGGCCAGCAGATCCCGGCGAGGGCTACGGCCCATCTCCGTCATGTCGGCGCGGGCAGGCAGCAGTACAGCGAGCCGGGCCCACACCCGGCCGATCCCCGAGGTCATCGCGCGACGACCTCGACTTCCTGGAGCTCCGCCAGGAGTTGATCCCGCCCCGCCAGCATCTCGGTCAGGATCCGCCGCGCCGCCCGCATCAGATCCGCGACGTCTCCGCCCGCCAGTTCGTAGACCACCGTCGACCTGTCCCGCGTCGAGGTGACGATGCCCGAGCGCCGCAGTAGGGCGAGTTGCTGCGACAGGCTGGACGGCTCCACCTCGATGGCGGCCAGCAGGTCGCGTACCGGCATCGGCCCGTCCTGCAACAGCTCCAGGACCCTTATGCGCACCGGATGCCCGAGCATGCGGAAGAACTCGGCCTTGGCCTCGTACAGCGGAACCGACACGACCCCTCGACTTCCCATCCCGGACGTCCGTCCCGGTGCTCTGCGGAGGCTGTACCCCACGACCACCGGCGGACACAGCCACCACAGCATCTAGCGAATTGCTGACTTTTGCAATTCATAATCTCATTGAATACGCCGACGCCTCACGCGCAGCTCACGGGGCGGTCCGGGGTCCCGCACCGCACGTCGAGCAGGAAGTGACGGAAGCGTGTCGAAGTTATTGACGCGCTCGCGCCCGCATCCTACGGTCTGACCGATTTACCGAACCGCGTTCGACATATCGAGCAGCCGCTCCGCAACCCCGCACCCCGGCAACCAACCCGGAGTGGGCGACCACTGACCCGCGACAACGTTCGGATCGGCAACCAAGGAGGCCTCGTGCGCATCGCGGGCATGCTCACCGGGACAGCACTCAGTGCCGTGTTGGCGGCGGTGGCGGTGGCGGTACCGACGCAGGCGTCGGCCGCGACGACCATCGTCGTGGCCGTGAACGGAGACGACTCCGCCGCGGGCACCCTCGCTCAGCCACTGCGGACCATCCAGAAGGCCGTGGACAAGGCGAAGCCGGGTGACGTCATCGCGGTGCGGGGCGGTACGTACGCCCTCACCGACAACATCACCATCACCACCTCGGGAACGGCGTCGCAGCCGATCTCCCTCGGCGCCTACCAGGGCGAGCGGGTCGTGATCGACGGAGAGCGGCTGCCCGCCAGCCACACCCCGGTCGGCGGCAGCATCCCGCGCGCCGAGCGCGGCGCCATCCACCAGGAGGCCTCCTACTGGAAGGTCTCCGGCCTGGAGATCGTCAACGGGCCGTACGGCGTCTACTGCGACGGCTGCAACAACAACGTGTTCTCCCGGCTGACCACGCACGACAACTACGAGTCCGGCTTCCAGCTCCAGGGTGCCTCCAGCAACAACCAGATCCTGAACCTGGACAGTTACGGCAACCGCGACCCGCGCAAGAACGGCGAGAGCGCGGACGGGCTCGCCATCAAGGAAGGCAGCGGGACGGGCAACGTCGTGCGGGGCGCGCGGCTGTGGAACAACGTCGACGACGGCTACGACGCCTGGAAGTTCGCTTCGCCGGTCCTCGTCGAGAACACGATCGCGTACGGCAACGGCTTCAACCGGTGGAACTTCCCCGACTTCGCGGGCGACGGCAACGGCTTCAAGATGGGCGGCGGAAGCCCGGCGCCGGCGGTCGCCCACACGCTGCGCAACTCGGTCGCCTTCAAGAACGCGAAACACGGTGTCACCGACAACAGCAACCCGGGGGCGCTCGCCCTGAGCCGCAACTCCACCTACGGCAACGCGGGCACGGGCTTCGACGTCGACGGCGCGGGTGGCAAGGCCGTCCTCACCGCCAACCTCTCCGTCGCGGACGCAAGCCCCGCCGCACTCGGCTCCGCCACCAGCTCCCAGGGCAACTCCTGGGATCTGGGCGGCACTTGGAACGAGTCGTCGGTCGTGAGCACGGGCACGGCCGCCATCACGGGGCCGCGTACGTCCGATGGCTCCCTGCCGGCCGCCCGGGACTTCCTCGTCCCCAAGAACGGCGCCGCTGTCGGAGCCCGCTTCTGAACCACCGGTGGGGCCCCGGGACGGACGACCCCGGGGCCCCACCGGACCTGGCACAACTCAGGAACAAGGAGAGCCGCACGTGAACAGAGCAGACAGACCCACCGCCGCGCCGGACGAAACCGGCGTCTCCCCCGCCTTCACCCCGTCCCGCCGCAGCCTGCTGCGGGCGATGGCGGCCCTGCCCGTCTCGGCGGTCGTCCTGGGCGGACTGCCGGGCCTGCTCGACACGGCCGCGGCGGCGGCACCGCCCCGCGGCTCCGCCACCCGCTACACCATCGTGCCGTTCCTCAACAGCACCGACGGCACCGTCAACGTCTACCAGTCCGACGATGCCACGGACTTCCGGCTCCTCAGGGCGTCCGCGTACACGCCGCCCGCCAACCGGATCCGCGACGCCAGCATCATCAAGCACACCGACGGCTACTACTACATCACCTACACCACGCACACCTGGCAGGACACCAGCACCACCATCGGTTTCGCCCGCAGCTCGGACCGTCTCAACTGGACGTTCCTGTACGACTACACCGTCCCCATCGCGAACCTGTCGCGCGCGTGGGCCCCGGAGTTCTTCGTCGACAGCAACGGCAGCGTGAACATCCTCGTGTCCTGCTCCACCGCCAACGACCAGTGGATCTTCACGCCGTATCTGCTCAGGGCCACCAACTCCGCGCTCACCGCGTGGAGTTCACCCGTCGCCCTGTCCGGCATCGGGGCCAACCACATCGACACGTTCGTCGTGAAGATCGGCTCCACCTACCACGCCTTCACGAAGAACGAGACGTCGAAGTACATCGAGTACGCCACCGCCACCGCCCTCGCCGGCCCGTACACGATCCGCAGGACCGGGAACTGGGCGGGCTGGGGCAGCACCCGCGAGGGCGCCGCACTGATACAGCTCGACAACGGCGCGTGGCGGATCTTCTTCGACGGATACGGCGACAGCAGCTACTACTACAGCGACAGCTACGACACCTTCGCCACCTGGAGCGCGCCCAAGAAGCTGCCGGGCATCTCCGGCACCGCGCGCCACTTCACCGTGATCAAGGAGACGGTCTCCGGCGGGGTGACCCTGCCGACCGGCGTCACCCGCTCGTTCCGTTCGGCCAACCTCACCACCCGCCACTGGCAGGACCAGTCCGCCCTGCTCAACCTCCCCGTGGTGTCCGGCTCCAGCAGCGCCGCGGAGAGGCAGGCGTCCACGTTCACGATCGTGGCGGGGCTGGCCGACGGGAACGGCTACTCCTTCCGGAACGCGGCCGGCAACTACCTACGCCACTGGGACTTCCGGGCCCGCTTCGACGCGAACGACGGCTCGTCGACGTTCGCCAGGGACGCCACGTTCGTCGCCCGCACGGGTACGGCGAGCGGTTCGGTGCGCCTGGAGTCGTACAACTACCCCGGCTACTACCTGCGCCACTACAACTACCAACTCCGCGTGGACCCGTCGGACGGCACGGATCTCTTCCGCCAGGACAGCTCGTTCGTGGCGGTGAACCCGCTCTGACCTGCGCGGCAGCCTCGCTTGGCGAAAGCCGTTGCACATCGGTTGCACACTTGTGGCGGCCAACTGCGGAGCGGTGGCCGCTTGCCTGATGAGTTCCGAGATCATGACTTTCTCCTGCTCTTCCGGCCAGTGACGGATGGACCTGGCGCACGTTTCCTTCGTGCACCAGGTCGGTGGTCACGCGTGAGGTCGGCGTGATGTCTCTTCCGCCGTGAGCGCGGCGCCAAAGCCGCCTCAGGCAAACCGGGAGGCGCCGGGATGCCGTACAACTCCTCGAAAGAGGCTGGTGCGTTCTCCCAGTCCACTTCCAAGGCGAAGCCGTACGTCTCCAGCGTCTCGGCGAGCGTGCCGTGCCTCATCCGCGCCTGAACACTCCGGGGCGGAATCCCGGCAGCGATCAGGACAGCGTCCATGAAGTCCCGCAGGTCGCGGAACGTAGCCGTGGCAGGAACCATGACTCCGTTGGCGCGCGCCCGTTCCTTCGCTCGGTTGAATGCCTCGGACAGCGTGTTCCGTGCGAGCGGCGTTCCACGCCGAGTCACCGTGACGAGTTGGTCGTACTCCTCGGGACGGGGAGTCCAACCGCTCGTCCTGCGATGACGCAGTGCACGAGCAGACAGGGGTGCCGTCCGCCGCTCCATGTGTGCCGCGTACGTCTCCACGAGGAACGACCCCATGGGGATCACTAAGTAGCTGTGCGCGGTCTTCAGAGGTACCGCTTTACCGCGCTGACGCTGCTCCGACACCTCCATCTTCTCCAAGCGGCACTTCATGTCGGTTTTGCGCACCGCAGCGGCCTCCATGCTGCGCAAACCCTGAAGAGCTCCATACCAGATGAGTATTTCAAACGCAGGATCGATATATTCGGCCAGGGCGACCACATGCTCCCAAGTCAGCCTGGCTTTCTGCCTACGCTCCGAAGAAAGCTTGATGCCGATTACCTGATTCCCTGGCATCAGGTGACCAAAATTGGGATCGTCGAGTGCCGCAGACAGCATGGAGGAAAGCGCCTTCTTCACTTGATGCCGATAACTATTCATCATCCCGTCGGCTCGCAGCGCTGCAAAGAATTTTTTGTATTCAGACCTCCGCACCTCTGTAATGGGGCGGGTCCCAAGGCGCGGCACTACATACCCGCGCAGTCGGAAGCCATACCCCTCGATCGTGCTGCTGCGCACGTCGTGCTCTTCGAGGAAGGTCGCCACATACTCGGCGATCGTCGGCACTTGGAGTGACCTCCTCTGCCGTCGATTCGGAAGTGGGTCGCGACCTTCCTCAACGGCCGCTCGCTGACTGCGTTGATAGGCGATGGCAGCGGTCTTCTTGTTCTTCGGGAAGGTTTTGGTCAGCTGACGGCCGTCGTGGTCCCGCCAGCGTGCCTGCCATCGCTTCTCACAGCCGTGGTCGGCACTGGGGACCAGACCCGGGTGCTCGGGGCATCCTGGTTCGCCTTTCTTCGGTCGGGACTTGTGCCAGCGGTCGTAAATTTCCTCCTTGGCCAACGCGCGTACCTCCTAGATCTGCATCTGTGGCGTGTCAGACCGCGCGCGATTGCGATTCGATGCATCGGTCGACATCCGTCTCCCGATAGCGCAGCGACCTGCTGCCCATGCGGTGCGGTTCCGGTCCCCGGTGCTCCACATCCCAGGTGCTCGCCCAGTTGTAGAGCGTTTTGCGTTTCACACGGAGGCGGTCGGCCGTCTCCTGCGCTGTCAGCCAGCGCTCAGAGGAGCGGGGGGATTTCGTCAACGGAAACCTCCAGCAGTCGGCCGCTTTGCCTCCACGAGAACGGGGTGAATGGCGTGAATGTCAGCGGGGCAGGCTGCGTCAACGCATGCGAGCGCGTGTCGGAGGATCCAGCTGCCAGCCTGCGGTGCGAAGTCCACCCGCCACGGCATCCCACTCAGGTTCTTGCGCGGGAGGGCCTGGGTGCGGTCGGCCCCGGCGCGCTGGACGGACTCCCGCAGTTTGCCCAGAGCGCGGCGGCCCCGCGCAGTGCTGGTGCGCATGGGGTCGCTGGCGCGCCCGGGCGGCGTAGTGCTGTAGGAGTCGCCGAGGTTGAGCCACACCGTGCCGGTGGCCGTCAGCACCCGGCGCAGCTCGGCGAACACGCCGCGCAGGGCGTCGACGTAGTCCTCGGGGGGCCTCCAGTCCGTACTGGCGGTCTTGGCGGACGGCGCCGCAACGTCGGCAGGTGCGGGGATGGCTGGGCGGGGCAGTGCTGGTACCCCGCCCGGTGGAGTGCGTGCAGGCGGGGTTGCCGCCGACCCACTGGCCGGTGCCATAGTCGCGCAGTCCCCAGTACGGGGGTGAGGTGACCACGCAGTCCGCTGCGTTGTCGGGGAGTTCGCGCAGGACCTCGACCGCGTCGCCGGTGTACAGGGTGACGGCGTCACCGGCGAAGTACGGGGTGATCATGCCACCTCCTGTGGCATGGCGTCGTGAGCCGCCTGCCTTTCGACGGAGGGCCGCTGCAGCGGGTGTGGGGGGCGAAGAACGGCGGCTGCGGCCGCTTCGTCCGGGGCTCGGAAGATCAGAACGTCATGGTGGGCGGGTAGCGTGATCGGATGGCCGGTGGCGCGCTCGTGGCGGGCGGCGCACCGGCGCTGCGCCATAGATGCCGGAACGAGCAGGCGGTCGCCGCGGAGTTCGGCCAGCAGGGCCACACACCGGTCGACGGGCACCAGTCCGGCGCTACGCGCGGCGTCGTGGGCGTACCCGGTCAGGTCCAGCAGCCGGCTGTGCTGTCGGTGCGGCCGTACGGTGACGACGATGTGGCCGCCGGGGCGCAGCAGGGGCCGGCACTCGATCAGCGCCTGATGCAGGCGGGTGGCCGGGACGTCCGATTCAGCTTCGCCGTTGCCCGGCCGACCGGGCTGGTGGGCGGATGCGGTGGGGCGCAGGGCGGTCAGGATGAGGGTGATGTGCCCGGGCAGTCCGGCCAGCCGGGTAGCGGCGGAGGCGGGCGAGTGGTCGAGCACCATGCCGTCTGGGGTGGCGCCGTCGTACTTGGCGGCTGTGATGTTGGCGCGGGCGACGGGCCACCAACGGGGCTGGCCGGTCAGTCCGATGGCGTGCCGGCCGGAGCGCAGGGCTTCGGTCAGCACGGTGCCCGCGCCGCAGTCCGGGTCCAGGACGGTGTCGCCGGGGTGGGTGTAGGTGGTGATGGCGTGGGCGGCGACGGCCGGGGGCATCCGGCCGGAGTCCTGGCCGGTCTCAGGAACGTAGCGGCCTTCGGCGAGTTGGGCGTGGGTGTCGAGCTGTCCGGTGGGCCAGACCGAGAGGAGCGGGCGGGGCCGTGCGAGGGGCTGCGGGAAGCGGGCGGTCATCGGCGCTCCTCTCCTATGGGGTCGGAAGCGTGCGGGGGGCGGGCGAACAGCAGGAGGTCGGCGTGCACCCGTATGTGCCGCGGGGTCGTAACGCCGGGAGCGGCGTCCGAGGGAAGGACGGCCGACAGGTCCGGCTCGGGGGCGAGGGCGCCATCGCGGACGGGGAGTTGAAGGAGCGCTATGTGGTCGAGCGGCGCCAGTCCGGCGCTGCCGACGGCACGTGTTACGAGGCCGCCCGGGTCGATCAGCCTGCCCCGCCGACGGTCACTGTGGGTAATGACGGCGAGAACTCCTGAGGGAGTCAGCAGCCTGCCCCACGAGACGTCGTGGACCCATTGCGGGTGGTGTGGATCGACGAGAGCGATGACCGCGTGGTAGCGGTCCGGGCCGACTGCGGTCGGTCCTCGGCGTCGCCGGATTGGTCGGTGGCCGGTCGGTGCGGGAGGGACCGATTCGGCTGGCAGTCGGTGTACCGACTGCCACGCCGGGGACGCGGCGTCCTCGGCGGTGCGGGTGTCGAAGTCGGGGTCGGTGGCGGCGGCTTCGAGGGTGCGGCCGAGTCGGCTTGCGGTCCCGGCCGCCTCAATCAATGCGGGCAGCAGTCCGTCTTCGGTCCCGGTGCCCGGTGTGGCCCGGTCGGGGGTGGGGGTGCCGGGGGCGGTGGGCGGGGCGAGGAGCAGCACGCGGTGGCTGGGCCGGGTGTAGGTGGCAACGACCTGGATGATGGCCTCCGTCAGCCATGGTTCGATCACGCGGGCGTCGGGGTGGCTGGGGTGCTGGGCGACCGGCCAGACGGAGCCCGGGCGCCGGGGACGCCTGAGCCGGTGGATGCGTGCACTGCGGCACGCCGGCATGGGCCACGGCCGGTGCTGGTCTGGCGGGGTGGGGGCGCGGTGCGGGGACTGCGGGCGGGGCGGTGTCATGCCCATTCTCCTGGGTGCTGTGGTGACCGGGTGGTGCGCTGTCACCACAGAAGGCCGGGATGCGGGGCTGTTTTGGACACCGCACGGCAAGATTCGTCGCCGCCCCATGCTGGGCGGCGCCGTTTCCCCACCGTTGGACGCACACCTAAAGCAGGTCGTGTGGCTTTCCGAAAGGACGCCGTCATGCCCCGGGAGGCGGGGGCTGGTCTGGCCGACGACCGTTTCTCATCCTGTCGGTTACGGCGTTTTGCCGACCGCCAAGCAGCTGCGACAAGACGCCACTCCGTCGGCGTGACGCGTCCGCCGAGACACCTAAAGACCTACTAAGACAGCACTAAAGTTGCAGGTCACCGGCCATCGAGTCTCCACTAGAGGCCTACTAAGAGCCAAGCCGTCAGCCGGTTCCTACCGTCACTGAATCCTCCCAGACCAGAACCACTTTTAAGTAATCTTTAGCATCAAGGAGATTCCCGGAGGGGGACCTCCTTGTTCTTTTCTTGTCGTTTTCTTGTCGGGTGTCTGGATTCCTTGAGGCGTCGTTTCTTCCGCCTCGTGAAGGAGTTGCCTGACATGGCTGACAGGCATACCGCCCACCGCGCCCGCGCCACCGGGCAGCCGTCGCCGCTGGACACCGCACGGGAATGCTTCACGCTGCTGGTGACCGGCCCGCAGCCGTTGTCCCTGGATGGCCGGGGCTACCCGGGTCTGCCCAACCGGCGTATCCCGCTAGATGAGTTGCGGGACCGGATGCTGCGCCGCCGCTGCCCGCGGCGTACCCGCGACGAGGTCTGGGCGCATCTGGTGCGCCAGTCCCGGGAGCAGGGGGCGACGTGGACGCTGGCGTGCGCGGGGATGGCGCTGCCGGCGCTGGCCGGGGTATCCAGCTGGCTGGCGGCCCGGTTCCCCGACGATGTGGTCGACCTGCATGGCGAGGTGCTCTCCGGGTTCCTCGGCGCCCTCGCAACGATCGATGTGGACCGACCGCGGGTGCTGGTCCGACTGCGCTGGGCGGCCTACCGCGCCGGGTTCACCGCGCTGTCCGAAGCGCTGGACGCCCCCATGCCGGTGGCCAGCGCGTTCCGGTCGGGGCCGCCGAAGCCGCCGTGGGGTCACCCCGACTTGGTGCTGGCGCGGGCGGTCCGGCAGGCGGTCCTGACCCGGACCGAGGCCGACCTGATCGGTGCCACCCGACTGGACGAGACGTCCATCACCGACTGGGCCGACCACCACCAGATGTCCCATGAGGCGGCCTACAAGGCCCGCCAGCGTGCCGAGCGTCGCCTGGTCGCCTTCCTGCGCGAGCAGACCGCGGCCGCCGACCCGGACGACCCGGTCGCCTCCTGCCTCGCCGACGATCTGGCCCCGCAGACCCCGCCGTCCCGCCCGACCGGGCGATCACCCTGCGTCACCACAGCGGGGCAGGGCGGCCCGGCACAGCCCGGTGAGAAATCCGCGGCGGTGGTGTCCAAATCCGGCGCTGATTCCGGCCTTCTCGGATGCGGGGGATCCACACCCGCCCTCGCGTCCCGCGTGTCTCCGGAGGTCCCTCGATGCGCCTGATCCCTCTGCCCTGCCGCCGCGCCCGCACCCCTGCGGACGCCGCAGCCCACCGTCGCCCCGGGCAGGAGCCTCGCAGCGGATGGCTGTGCCGGGTGCTGCTGCTGATCGGTTTGACCGTGCTGGTGCTCGCCGTCGTCGTCACCTCGGCGCAGGCCACCGAGCCGGCTCACGTCCTGGCCCTCGCAGAGTCGGTCAACGCGGTGCTGGACAACATCCGCAACTGGATCATGGGCATCCTGGCGAGTCTCGCCACGGTGTTCCTGTCGATCGGCGGCGTGCGCTACGTCATGGCCGGGGGTGATCCCGGGGAGGTGGAGAAGGCCAAGACCGCCTTCAAGAGCGCCGGCTGGGGCTACGGGCTGGCTGCACTGGCCCCGCTGGTGGTCGAGATCCTCAAAGGGATCGTGGGGGCCTGATGACCACCGCCCCGGCCCACGCCACCACCGCCCTGACACACCGGCTCCCCGGTCCGACTGTCTCCGGCCGGACCGGGGCCGGGCGCCCGGCGCAACCGAGCCGCCGTCGCCGGTGGCGCCGCCGGCGCCGCGCCCTGGTCCTCGCCACCCTCGTCCTGGCGGTGCTGGCGTCGGTGTTCTCCGCCTACGCCGACCCGAGTCCGAGCCCTGGCCCGGCGCCGGCCCCGACCGCCTCCACCGAGCCCACACCGACCCCCTCGGCGAGCGCGTCCTCGTGCTCGGCGTCGGACTGCATCCCGCAGCCCAGCACATCAGCCTCCCCGGCGCCCACCGCCGGAACCATGCCTCCGGCCGAGGTTCCCGGCGGCGACGGCACCGGCGGGATATCCGGGTGGATCGCCAAGGGCATCGGCAGCGCGATCACGGGCTTCTTCAAGTCGGTGATCAAGTTCGCCCTCAATCCGCTGCTGGACCTGCTCAGCGGCACGCTGCTGACCACGCCGAGTCCGGAGTCCATGCCGCGCGTGGGCGAACTGTGGACGAACTCCTGGCAGATCGCTGTTGCCTGCTACGCCCTGCTGGTTGCCATCGCCGGGATCGTGGTGATGAGTCACGAGACGGTGCAGACCCGCTACTCGATCAAGGAAATTGCGCCCCGGATTCCCCTGGGGTTCCTCGCCGCCGCGCTGTCGCTGTTCTTCGCGGGCAAGGCCGTCGACCTGGCCAACGCTCTCTCCCGCGCCGCCATGGGCGGCGGCGTCGACGCCGATGCCGCCGGGCCCGCGCTGCGCGACTTCGTGCTGAGCTCGTTCAGCTCCGACAGCGGCAGCATCTTCCTCGTCCTGATGTGGCTCGTGGTCATCGGGGTTCTGGTGGCCCTGCTGCTGACGTTCGTCGTCCGCGTGGCTCTGACGATCATTTTGATCGTTGCCGCGCCCCTGGCGTTGATCTGTCACGCCCTGCCGCAGACCGACGGCGTCGCCCGCTGGTGGTGGAAGGCCTTCGGCGGCGTGCTGGCCATCCAGGTCGCCCAGTCGCTCGCCCTGATCACCGGGGTGCGGGTGTTCTTGACTCCCGGTGGGTTCGGCCCTTCCGGGCTGTTCGGGCTCACCGACAACGGGCTGGTCAACGTGCTGGTCACGCTGGCGCTGATGTACGTCGTCTTCAAGATCCCGTTCTGGATCCTGGGGTCGATTCGCTTCGGTAATGGCCGGTCGTTCGTCGGCAGTGTGGCCCGCGCCTACGTGATGTACAAGACGCTCGGACTGCTGCGCGGCGGGGGCGGGGCGGGCGCCGCTTCGCGCGGCGGGGCGCGCCGCACACCTCCTTCCGCAGGGCCGGGCGGAACATCCCGCTCTCCCCGGCCGTCCGGCCCTGGGCCGTCTCCGCGCGGCGCGGGCCGCCGGAGCGGCAGCGGGAATCCCTCGCCTGCGGGACCGAGCAGGCCGGGCGGGCCGACGGGCGGCCCGCGGCGCTCGCCGGGGCCACCGCTGTTCCTCCAGCCGATTCCCACGATCCCCGGAGCAAGCCAGCCGACCGGCCCTGCTGGCGGACCTCCGCCGATGCCGCAATTCCGGGCTCCCGGGGGCCCGCCCCCTGGCGCGTCCCCTGCCCGGACGGCCATGCCGTCGGCCCGGCCGACGCGCCCGCCCGGCTTGCCGGTGTTCCAGGCGCCCGGCGGCGCCGGGTCCACCACGCCGGCCAGGGCGACCGGCAGGCCGCCGGGATCGGCCCGGCCGCGCTTCCAGCAGCCCACTTCACAGCCCCGCACTCCGTCCTGGCAGACCACCCGGCCGCCCGCACCCGCCGCCTTCCGGCCGCCAGTGCCCGAGCCCCGGGTCACTCCCGTGCGGCAGCCGCGCACCAACGCCCCGCCCCCGGCCGTCTTCAGCTCCCCACCGCCCACCAGCACGCCGCCCGCGAGGCGCACCCCGCCACCCTCGCGCCGTACCGGCGGCAGCCGCCAAGGAGGTGATCCGTCGTGACCCAGCCTGTGCGCATTCCCGCCGACGTCGACCGCGAGGACACCGTCCTGGCCAGCCTGACCGCCCGCCAGCTGATGATCCTGGCCGTCACCGGCATCGTGCTGTACGGCCTCTGGTCCCTGACCCGCGCGTTCGTGCCCCTGCCGGTGTTCCTGATCCCCGCCGTGCCCATCGGGGCCACCGCTGTCTTCCTGGCCCTGGGCAAACGGGACGGGATGCCGCTGGACCGGCTGATGCTGGCCGCCCTGCGCCAGCACATGACGCCCCGCCACCAGGTCGCCGCCCCCGAAGGCATCCGCCCGGCACCGGCCTGGCTCGCCCGGCAGGTCACCGAACCCGAGGAGCCGACCGGCGGCGTGGCTCCCGCCGCGCTGCAGTTGCCCGCCGAAGGTGTGAGCGAGACCGGCGTGATCGACCTCGGCAGTGACGGGGTCGCGGTGGTGGCGGTGTGCAGCACTGTCAACTTTGCCCTGCGCACCCCGGCCGAACAGGACTCCCTGGTGGCCGCGTTCGGCCGGTACCTGCACTCGCTCACCGCACCCGTCCAGGTCCTTATCCGTACCGAGCGGCTGGATCTGTCGGCGCAGATCGGCGAGTTGCGCCAGCGCGCCCCGTCGCTGCCGCACCCGGCGCTGGAAGCCGCCGCCCGCGAGCACGCCGACTACCTCGCGCAACTCGGCGAGAGCAGCGACCTGTTGTGCCGCCAGGTCCTGCTCGTTCTGCGTGAGCCGCTCGGTCCGGGCGTTCCCGCCGATGCGCTGAGCGGCGGCTCGCCCCTGGCTGCTTTCGCCCACCGCAGGAAAGCCCCGTCCGGCGGCGGAGTCGAAGATCACGCTGTCCGGCGCGCCGCGGAGGCCCGTCTGATCCGCCGGATCGGCGAGGCCGTCGAGCTCCTGGGTCCCCTCGGTGTCGTCGTCACCCCGCTGGACGCCGGGCAGGCCACCGCCGTGCTGGCCGCCGCCTGTAACCCCGACAGCTTTCTGCCGCCCACCTCCGCGCTCGCCGGCGCCGACGACGTCATCACCACCGCCGCGACCGAGGAGGACGGGCCTCATGACCCGTCGTCGTCCTGGACCGAGCGGGAAGGGAGGGACACGCTGTGAACCGCTCCCGCCGGCAGACAGGACACCCGGCATCCGCGCCACCCGCCCCCGACGCCGGGGCGTTCGCCCCGGACTCCCTGGCCGTCGCGCCCCGGCACTTGGAGGTCGGTGCGGAGTGGGTGGCCTCCTTCGCGGTCACCGGCTACCCGCGCGAGGTGCATCCCGGGTGGCTGCAGCCGCTGCTGACCTACCCCGGCCGGGTCGACGTCAGTTTGCACATCGAGCCGATCGACCCGGTCACCGCCGCCACCCGGCTCAAGCGCCAGCTGGCCAAGCTGGAATCGGGCCGCCGCCACACCGAGGAGCATGGCCGGCTCATCGACCCGCAGGTGGAGGCGGCCACCGAGGACGCCTACGACCTGTCGTCCCGGGTCGCCCGCGGCGAGGGCAAGCTCTACCGGCTCGGCCTGTATCTGACCGTCCACGCCACCAGCCGCGAGGAGTTGGCCAACGAGGTCGCGGCGGTACGGGCGTTGGCCGCCAGTCTGCTGCTGGATGCCAAGCCCACCACCTACCGCAGCCTCCAGGGCTGGGTCACCTGCCTGCCGATGGGCCTCGACCTGGTGACGATGCGCCGCACCTTCGACACCGCCGCGCTGTCCGCCGCGTTCCCGTTCACCAGCCCCGACCTGCCCCCGCCGGACCCCACCTCGGTCGCCGCCCCGTCCGGCGTGCTCTACGGCTACAACGTCGGCAGCCAAGGGCTCGTCCACTGGGACCGCTTCGCCCTGGACAACCACAACTCCGTCGTCCTGGGCCGCTCCGGCGCCGGCAAGTCCTACCTGGTCAAGCTGGAGTTGCTGCGCTCGCTCTACCGCGGCATCGAGAACTACGTCATCGACCCCGAGGACGAATACGCCCGCTTGGCCCGCGCGGTCGGCGGCACCTACGTCCACCTCGGCGCCGAGGACGTCCGCCTCAACCCCTTCGACCTGCCCCTCCACACCCGGCCCGACGGACGGCGCACCGCGCCCAAGGACGCCCTGGTCCGGCGCGCCCTGTTCCTGCACACCGTGCTGGCCGTGCTGCTCGGCGGGCAGCTCGCACCGGCGGAGAGGGCGGTGCTGGACCAGGCCATCGCCGCGACGTACCAGCAGGCCGGCATCACCGCGGACACGCGTACCTGGACGCGGGCCGCCCCGCTGCTGGCCGACCTCGCCGCCACCCTGCACGCCTCGAAGAACCAGACCGCGACGGATTTGGCGGCCCGGCTGCACCCCTTCACCAAGGGCGCGTTCTCCGGGCTGTTTGCCGGGCCCACCACCACCCGGCCTGACGGCCATCTGGTGGTGTTCTCTCTGCGCGACCTGCCGGACGAACTCAAGAGCATCGGGACCCTGCTGACGCTGGACACCATCTGGCGCCGGGTGTCCAATCCGGCGCTGCGCCGACCGCGGCTGGTGACCGTGGACGAGGCGTGGCTGCTGATGCAGGCCCCGGCCGGGGCACAGTTCCTGTTCCGGATGGCCAAGGCGTCTCGCAAGCACTGGGCCGGGCTGACGGTTGCCACCCAGGACACCGCGGACGTGCTCGGCTCCGACCTGGGCAAGGCGGTCGTGGCCAACGCCGCGACCCAGATCCTGCTGCGCCAGGCCCCGCAGGCCATCGACGAGATCACCCGGACGTTCGATCTGTCCGAGGGCGAGCGGCAGTTCCTGCTGACCGCCGACCGCGGCCAAGGCCTGCTGTCCGCCGGAACACAGCGCGTCGCGTTCGCGTCCGTGGCCTCGCCCACCGAGCACTACCTGGTGACCACGAACCCGGCCGAGCTGGCCGCCTACGCGGACAGCGGCACCGCTGTGCCTACCGAGGGCCCGTTCCTCGATCTCGACGCGGCCGATCCTCCGGATGACGCCTATGACGCCGTTTCCGGCAGCGAGGTCGATCTCGACGTCAGCTGAACGATCCTCATCACCCCTTCTGCGATCTGTGCGCCGGTCCTGCGCAGAGGGGGGCCGTCGTAGCTCTCCTGATTTTCGTCTGGGAGGCCATCCATGTCGTCTCACGCATCGGTGCCCGCTCTCGTTCCCCGGCGGCCTCCGCGGCTGCTGACCCAGAACCGTGAACTGCGCGCGATCGGCGTCTGGAACTGGACGCTGCCCGCCTGGGCCGGCCGCTTCCCGGACGGGAATACCTACAACACCTGTCCGTCGGCCGGGATTTGCCGCCACGTCTGCTACGCCCGGTTTGGCACGTACACCTGGCCCACGGTGAAAGCCAAGCACCAGGCCAACCTTCGCTTCGTCCTCGACGATCTGCCCGGCTGGGAGCAGGCGATGCTCGCCGAGCTCGGGAGGCGGAAGTTCCGCGGGACGTGGGTGAGGATCCACGACAGCGGCGACTTTTTCTCTCACGCCTACCTGCTGGCGTGGCTGCGGATTGTCCGCGCCCGGCCGGAGACGAATTTCTACGCCTACACCAAGGAAGTCGCCCGGTTCCGGGCTCTGGTGGAGCCCGACGCACCGGACAACTTCCTGTGGGTCTACAGCTTCGGCGGAACCCAGGACGCGCTGCTGGACATCGAGCGTGACCGCGTGGCAGATGTCTTCCCCGACGAAGTAGCCATCGCCGCCGCCGGATGGCACTCGCAGGAGGCCAGCGACCTGCTGGCCGTCCTCGGCCCGCGCCTGGTGGGCATTCCCGCCAACCGCATCCCGCATTTCCTCAAGCGGCTGGCCGGCCGCACGTTCCGCTCCTGGCAAGGCGAAGTGGACGCCGAACGCCATGCCCAGCGCCGCCCGCCCGGCGGCCTGCGGCTCGTACACGGCGCCACCCCGCCCGGGCCATCGGCATCGGCCGGATCCGGCCAGGTGCCCGCCACGCAGCGGCACGGCCGCGCCGCCTGACGACCTCTTCGCGATCTCGCTTCTGGAGACCCCTGCCATGCTCCTCGGCTATCTCTCGCCGTCCTCGATCCTCCTCGCCGCCCCGGCCAGCCCCGACTCCCCGCTGGTCACCTATCTGCGCGATCCCGGCGGCACCCTGCGCGCCGCGCTGTCCCACGTGGCGCAGTGGGGCATCGTCTGGGGGCCCGTCGCGGGCCCCGCACTGGTGCTCGCTGCCGCCGGGCTCGGCTGGGCGCGCTGGTGGTGGCGCCGCCGCTGCCGCCGCATGCTGAACGCCGACGCCCGGATCGTCAGCGTGCTGCCGCCGCCCACCGCCGACCCGGCCGGAGCCGAAGCACTGTGGGCGAACCTGCTCGGGCTGCTGCGGCCCGCCTGGCGCCGCCGCCTGACCGGCCAGCCCCACCTGGCGTGGGAGTACGCCTTCGACCGCGAAACCATCCGCCTCCGCCTGTGGGTGCCCGGCGTCGTTCCGCCCGGCATGGTCGAGCGCGCGATCGAGGCCGCCTGGCCCGGCGCCCACACCCGCGCCGCCCCCGCACCGCCGCCCGCCCGCCTCGCCGGGCCGCACACCGAGGTTGCCGGGGGCGAGCTCCGCCTGGCCCGGCCCGAGGCCCTGCCGATCCGCACCGCCTTCCCCGCCGACCCGATCCGCGCCCTGCTCGGCGCGCCGGTCGGCCTCGGCGCCGGCGAACAGGCGGTGGTCCAGGTCTTGGCCCGGCCCGTCACCGGGCGGCGGATCGCCAAGGCCCGCCGGGCGGCGCGGCGGGCGCGCGCCGGACACCCCGTGCGCCCCCTCAGCCGCCTGCTCGACGCGCTCACCCCGGGCTACCGCCCTCCCCGTTCCCGCCACGCCGCCCCAGTACTGGATCACCAGACGGCGTTGGAGGCGTCCGCCGAAGACAAAGTGATCGTCGCCAAACAGCGCGGCGCCCCGTATGAGACCCGCATCCGCTACGCGATCACCGCGAGCATGCCCGGCGAGGCGAGTTCCGAGCATCGGGCCGCGATCCGCGAGCGGCTGCGCGGCCGGGGCCACGCCATTGCCAGCGCGTTCGCCACCTTCACCGAGCACAACTACTACCGCCGCGCCAAGCTCCGCCGACTTCGGCTGTACGTTGCCGAACGCCGTCTGGGTTCAGGGGACTTGCTGTCGATCCCGGAACTGGCGGCGGTGGCGCACCTGCCGTGGGACGAAGCCATTCCCGGCCTGCAACGCGCCGGCGCCCGCGCCGTGCCGCCTCCGCCCGGCATCGCCACCACCGGCCCGGCCGTGAGGCCCATCGGACTGACCGACACCGGCCGTCCCCGCCCCGTCGGATTGCGGGTGCCGGACGCCCGCCAGCACCTGCACATCCTCGGCGCGACCGGCTCGGGTAAGTCCGAGCTCATGGCGCGAATGATCCTCGCCGACGCCGCAGCCGGACGCGGCCTGGTGGCCATCGACCCCAAGGGCGACCTGATCACCGACGTGCTGATGAGGCTGCCGGAAGAGCTCGGGCACAAGGTGATCCTTTTCGATGCCGACAGCAAGGCCCGCCCGCCCATCCTCAACCCCCTCGAAGGCGACGATGTGGCCCGCACGGTCGACAACCTGGTGTCGATCTTCTCCCGCGTCTACGCCTCGTCCTGGGGACCGCGCACCGACGACATCCTGCGGGCCGGGCTGCTCACCCTGCGCGCCCAGGGCGGCATCCCCGTCCTGACCGACCTGCCCAAACTGCTGGCGGTCCCCTCGTTTCGGCAGCGAGCCGTCGACCAGATCGACGACGACATCCTGCGGGGCTTCTGGTCCTGGTACGACGCGCTGTCCGGCCCGGCCCGCGCCCAGGTCACCGCGCCGTTGATGAACAAGCTCCGCGGCTTCCTGCTGCGCCCCTTCGTCCGTGCCGCCCTCGCCGGCGGGACCTCCACCGTCGACATGGACGCCGTCCTCGACGGCGGGATCTGCCTGGTCCGCATCGCCAAGGACGCCCTGGGCACCGAGACCGCCCACCTGATGGGCTCCATCGTGGTCGCCCGCACCTGGCAGGCCACCACCCGCCGGGCCCACATCGCCCAGGGCCAGCGCCCGGACGCCGGGCTGTACCTGGACGAGGCGCACAACTTCCTCAACCTCCCCTACGCGCTGGAGGACATGCTCGCCGAGGCCCGCGGCTACCGGCTGTCGATGACGCTCGCCCACCAGTACCTGCGCCAGCTCCCCAAGGAACTGGAGGAGGGCATCAGCACCAACGCCCGCACCAAGATCTTCTTCAACGCCTCGCCCGAGGACGCCCGCCACCTGGCCCGCCACACCGAGCCCCGGGTGACCGCACACGATCTGTCGAACCTCGACGCCTTCCACGCCGTCGTCCGCCCGGTGCTGCACGGTGCCGAAGCGCCCGCCTTCACCGCCGTCACCGAACCGCTCCCGCCGCCGGTACCGGGCCGCGCCAAGCAAATCCGCGCCGCCGCCCGCCGCAACGCCCGCCCCCAGCCGGCCTCCACCCGTCAGGTGGCCGGTGAGCAGACAGCGGACCCGCGCCGCCCCAGCTGAGCGCCCAGGCTCCCGCCCGCCGCCCACCGCGTGCGGCGGCCAGCCGGGCCGCCGCTCCCCGATCCGATCCCTTCTCGCTCCGGAGGTGCACCGCCTTGATCACCAATCCCACACCCCAGCGCTCCCTGCGCGGGCACCAGCCCCAGCGCCCCAGCCAGCGCACCGCCATCACCAGCGGCTACGTCGCCCACCTCGCCACCCGTCTGACCGAGCGGGACCGGTGGCTGGCCCGCATGCTCTACGAACACCGGGTGCTGACCACCCACCAGATCGTCGAGATGGCCTGGCCGTCGGTACGGGCCGCCAACCTGCGGCTGCTGCGGCTGTACCGGTGGCGGCTGATCGACCGGTTCCAGCCCTTCGTCACCTACGGCACCGCCCCCATGCACTACGTCCTCGACCTCGCCGGAGCCTCCCTGCTCGCCCGCGAGGACGGCCTCGACCTGCGCGACCTGGACTACCGGCACGACCGGGCGACCGGCATCGCCTACTCCCTGCACCTGGCCCACACCGTCGGCACCAACGGCTTCTTCAGCGCCCTCGTCGCCCGCTCCCGCCGCCCGGACACCACCGGCCAGCTCACCGCCTGGTGGTCCGAGAGCCGTTGCGCCAGGCACTTCGGCGACATCGTCCGCCCCGACGCCTACGGCCTCTGGCACGAGCACAGCCCTGTGCCCGCGGCGCTGGAGTGGTTCCTGGAGTTCGACTTCGGCACCGAGCGCCCGGACCGCCTCGGCCGCAAACTCACCGGCTACGCCAAGCTGGCCGCCACCACCGGCATCACCACGCCCGTCCTGGTCTGGGTGCCAACTGCCCGCCGTGAAGCCCGCATCCGCCGCGCCCTGGCAGCCGCCCTGACCGACCTCGACGACCCCTCGCTGGTGCCCGTGGCCACCTCCAGCGCGGACTTCCTCGACGGCCAGGACAACGCCCCCACGGCGGCCCGATGGCAGCCGCTGGACGTCCGGCAGCCCTCCACCCGGCGCCTACACCTCGCCGAACTCGCCCGCGCCTGGCCGCATCTGGCGCCGCTGGGCAGTTCTTCAAGTGACCCCGCACAGGCCAGCGGCGATATGACCGACGGCCTCCTGCCGCCGTCCCCTCTGCCGCCCGCCCCGTCGGACCGACGCCCCCAGCGGTGAGCGAGCATGGGAAAGATCGCCGCCGCGGCCCTGGGACTGCTGATACTGATCGCCGTCCTCGGCGGCGCCGGGGCCGGCAACCTGCTGTCCGCCTTCGACAGCAGTTCCACCAAGCCCAGCAGGACCGCACTCACCGACATCCCGTCCGACTACCTCGCCCTGTACATGGACGCCGCCACCACCTGCCCAGGCCTGGACTGGTCCGTCCTCGCCGCCGTCGGCAAGACCGAATCGGACCACGGACGATCTACGCTCCCCGGCGTCCACAGCGGCGCCAACTATGCGGGGGCTCGGGGCCCTATGCAGTTCCTGTTGCCCACCTTCCAGAGCGTCGTCGCCAGGCACCGGCTGCCGAAGGGGGGTGCCACTCCCCCCTCGCCCTACGATCCGCACGACGCCATATACGCCGCAGCCGCATACCTCTGCGACTCCGGCGCCCGCAACGGCCGCGACTTGCGCGCCGCCGTGTACGCCTACAACCCCGCCGACTGGTACGTCTCGAAAGTCCTCACCCAGGCCCAGGCCTATGCCGGCGGTGCAGACCTCGGTGCCGACACCGCCCCCACCGCCACCGCTCTGCAGGCGATCAACTACGCCCAAGGCCAGCTCGGACTCCCCTATCAATGGGGCGGCAACGGCCCCTCGTTGACTGAACTTCCTTCGGGGGCTACCCAGGTCAGGGGTGGTTTTGATTGCTCTGGGTTGACGAAGGCGGCATACGCCGCGGCGGGGATCACGCTGCCGCGGGTCGCTCAGGACCAATACGATGCCGGCCCTCGTGTGCCGGCTGGGGAACCGCTGCTGCCGGGCGACCTCGTGTTCTACGGAAGCCCGTCGAATGTGCACCATGTGGGCCTGTACGTCGGAAACGGCTACATGATCGACGCACCGAGGCCCGGCGAGGTGGTGCGCCTGGAGCCGTATCGGCACCGCGGCGACGACTACCTCGCAGCGTCCCGGCCGTGGAAGCGTTAATTATTGTGGGTCGCGAGACCCTGGACCGGATCGGCGACAGGTGGTCGGTCCTGGTCATCGGCCTCCTTAGCCAGGGCCCCCTGCCCTTCGCGCACGCTGCACCAGCGGGTCCCGGGCGTCTCCCAGCGCATGCTCACTCTGACCCTGCGCCACCTCGAACGCGAGGGCATCATCTCCCGCACCGCCTATGCCGAAGTCCTGCCGCGCGTCGAATGCGCATTGGCCTCGCTCGGGGAAAGCCTGCGCGAAACGGTCTTGGCCCTCGCCCGATGGGTTACCGACCACCACGACGAGATCGAAACCGCACGCCACCGCTACGGCATCCGCTGGCAGCAGCCGCGTCGTCGGGGCCCGGGCTCGGCATTGGAGCACTTCTCACAATCGGTCCTGCGACCTGCGTGTTCAGGCCGCACTCTGAGAAACAGGAAGTGAGCCGTGGGCTGCCGTTGCCTACCGGGAGGACGGCTGCGCTCGCCCGTTTTCGTTGTCGGTCGAGTCACCCATACCTGTGCCTATCCCGGTAGGGGTGACATATCGGGGTCCTGGGAGCGTGAACTGGTGGTGCGGGGTTCAGGATCCGGTGCGATAGCGGGTGAGCATGAGGGCGACGGCTTCGTCCACGATCGTGGTGTCGGTGGGGTCGGGCGGGACGAAGTCGGTGCGTACGAGTTGGGGCCACAGGAGCTGGCCGCAGATCATGCCGAGGAACTGTTCGGCCACTGCGGAGGTCGGCTGTGTCTGTCCGTCGGCCGAACGGAAGTCGAGTGTGCCGGCCTGTGCTTCGGTATCCAGGTAGTCGCGAAGCCGGTCGAAGAAGGGTCCGCGGTCGATGGCGAAGCCGGTGCCGACGATGTCGGCGAGTTCCGGCATCTGGGGAAGTTCGGTGATGATGAGGCGGCACAGCGCCGCCGTGCCGGGCCGCCCGATCAGGCAGGCGTAGTCGCGGCCGATGTGGTCCAGGCCGTACCGGGGATCGCCGGGCGGGGGCGGTGCGGCGTACTGCACGTCCAGTTGCCACTGTTCGGAGGTGACGGCTGCGAACAGCGCGGCCTTGGTGGGGTACCGCTTGAAGAGGGTGCCGGTGGAGACGCGGGCCTCCTTGGCGATCTGGGCCAGGGAGGTCTTGTCGTATCCCCGGGCGAGGAAGAGGTCGCGGGCGGCGCGGATGATGCGCGCGCGGTTCTCTGCTTTGATCTGTGCGTGATACCCGGCCTGGGACGTGTCGCCACTGGTTTCCGTTCGGTCACGGTCCGCCACCGACATGCCCACGCCCTTCGCCCCGTCTCCCAGCCGTATCCTCGCTGTCAGAGGACGGTCTGGCCTCCGTCCAGGATAAGGTCCTGGCCCACGGTGAAGGCGGAGCCGTCGGAGGCCAGGTACACGACGGCTTCCGCGATCTCCCCGGGCATACCCATGCGTTCCAGCGGGATGCCGGAGCTGATCGCCTCCAGAACCGCCGTCTGCTGCGCAGGATCCTCGATCCCGAGCTTGGATGCGGAGTACAGCGGGGTGTTCACCGGGCCGGGGCTGATCGCGTTGAACCGGATGCCGTGCGACCTGAGCAGGTCCGCGTTCCAGGACCGCATCAGGGAGCCGACAGCCGCCTTCGTCGCGGCGTAGGCGTTCGACTGACCGTAGCCGCCGTGCGCGCTGTTGGACGCGTTGAGGATGACCGAGGACGAGTCGGCCATCACGGGCACCAGGGCCTGGGTGAGAAAGAAGACGCTCTTGACGTTGATGTCGAAGAGCCGGTCGAAACTGTCCTCCGTGTGGTCCTCGAACGGCCGCCAGTCCGAGACGCCGGCGTTCAGGAACGCCACGTCCAGCTGGCCGAAGTGCTCACGCACCCGCTCCGCCAGGCCGCGCTGCGCATCGAGATCGCGCGCATCGGCCTGCACCACCGGCACCTTGTCCCCGAGGATCTGCCGCGCCTTCTCGATGCTGGCCGGGGTGACCCCCGTAACCAGCACATCGGCGCCCTCCGCGACAAAACGCTGCGCGGTCTCCAGACCGATCCCACTCGTGCCGCCGGTGACGAGGGCGCGCTTGCCCGCAAGACGATTCATGTTGATTGTTCCTTGCCGAGTCGTAAGGTAAGTCGATAGACTCACCACTTGAAGGTAGCTCCCGCGTCGACCTATGGCAAGTCGGTCGACTTACCATAGGTGGCCTGGAGTACTTCGGTCACGCTGGAGAAGGTGGACGACACCGGCTCGAAGGCCGGTTGCATCGGTCTCCCGGGGTGCAGGCGGGCCTGTCATGACGGGCGAGCCCCGCCGTGGGCGCTGACGAGCGAGGGCTCAACCGTTCACGGGAAAGCTCGCGGCACATCGGGCACCGTGCTCGCGTCGCCACGTCCCATTCTTCCGCCGAAGCCGCCGAAGAGGGCAGTAGGCTGCGGACACATGATGGTCGACGAGCGACACCCTGGGCCGAGCAGGAAGGCTGAACCGGCCGCGGTTCCGCTGTACGGTTTCCAGCCCCCGGTCGGCACTCCGTACGGCCTGGAGGTGAACACCATCGAGGACTTCTTCGCCCAGCACGACGACTGGCCGTGGAACCCGCCCCGTCCGGTCCGCGCCACCTTCCACTACCTCATCGCCGTCACCGAGGGCGAGCTGCGGCACGACGTCGACCATGTCACGCGGACCGTCGCCCCCGGCCAGTGGCTGTGGGTGCGTCCCGGACACACGCTGTGCTTTCATCCGCCCGGCTCCGCCCGCGGCCCGTTCGTCCTGTTCGAACCGGATGTACTGCGGCCCGACATCGCCCGTCTGCTGGCCCCGCTCACCGCGCACGACGCCCCGGCCGTGCTCAGTCCGCAAGCCGATGACGCCGCCTGGCTCCAGCAGACGGCGCTCCAGCTCCTGGACGAACACCGCGCACTGGGGCGCCGCCCCCTCGACATCCACCACGCCCTGCGCCGCAGCCTGCTCGAATCGCTGCTGCTGCGCCTGACCAACGTCCCGGGCATCACCCCCACCGGCACGGCCACGGCCGACACGGGCCGCTCCGACCGGTACGGACGCTTCCTGGACGCCCTGGAACTGCACTTCCGGGAGCTGCACCAAGCCGCGGACTACGCCGAGCTGCTCGGCTGCTCGGTCCGCACTCTGAGCCGCGCCGCCCGGGCCGCCACCGGCAAGGGGGTACGTGAACTCATCGACGAACGCCGCCTCCTGGAAGCCCGGCGCCTGCTGGGAGGTGCCCGGTGGGATGCCCGGACGGTGGCCGTCCACCTCGGCTTCACCGACCCCGCGAACTTCGGCCGCTTCTTCCGCGACCGCACCGGCCTCACCCCGGCCGCCTTCGCCACCCGCGAGGCGAGGACCGGCGCGTGACGCAAACCCGGCACAGGCGCCTTGCCCATGCCGGAGGAACCCGGTCAGGCTGGGGACCACAGGCTGCGCCGCGGTCAGGAGGCGATCCTTTCGGTCACGGTCTGGGAGAACGCCCAGTTGGAGTGCACGATGAGCCACTGGCCGTCGACGAGCCGGTAGCCGTGCGTGGCGTTCCAGGCGCGCCGCTGCTTCTCCTTGCCGTCCTCGTCGAGCACGTAGGTCTTCAGGTTGTAGGCCAGGACGGCGAAGTCGCCGCTGTCGCCGACGTGGACCCTCGGGTTGAGGTACTCGCTGCGCACGATGTGCGGGTTGGAGTAGATGGACGACAGCCACGCGACGGTCTTCTCCTTGCCGACGACGATGTTCTCGAGGATCGGGTCGAAGTAGCTCACCTCGTCCGCGAAACCGTCCAGGTAGCCGCCCGGGTCGCCGGCGCTGAAGCGTTCGTTGTACGACTTCTCCAGCTCGATGAGGGTCTTGCTGACTTCTTCCTTGTTGACGCCCACGGCATCCTCCCTATTTCTTTGTGCACCCCCCAGCCGGTGCCTGTCGGCGAACCAGGGGATGTGTTTCTTTCAGTCGTCCAGGACGACGACGTGCTTGCCCGGCGCGGTGCCGGATTCGAGGTCGGCCTGGGCATCACGGACTTCTTCCAGGCCGTGGTAGACCTTCGCGACCGGGACGTTGAGGCGTCCGGCGGCGATGGCCTGGAGCTGGTGGGCGAAGACGTCGGCCGGCAGGTCGGCGGCCTGACCGCCGTAGGAGGTCAGGCGTACCCCGAAGGGGATCATGAACGGGGTGAAGTCCGGGATGGACCACTGGCCCGCCAGAGCTCCGGTGAAGCAGACCGTGCCGTGCCGGCGGACGGCGTTGAGGGTGTCGGGGAGGACCGAGCAGCCGACCAGTTCCAGGGCGGCGTCGACGCCGTTTGGGATCAGCTCGCGCACCTGGTCGGCGAGGGTGCCGTTGTCGACGAGGGGATGGTCGACGCCCGCGGCCCGCAGTTCCCCGGCCCTTTCCGGGCTGCGGGTGGTGGACAGCACGGTGGCGCCGAGGTCCTTCGCGATCGTGGCCGCGCTCAGCCCGACCGTGGAGGTGCCGCCGCGGATCAGCAGCGTCTGCCCGGCCTTGAGGTCCAGGCCGGTGGTCAGCGATCCGTAGGCGGTCTGGAACATCTCCGGCAGCGCACCGACGACCTCCCACGGCAGGCCGGTCTCGAACGGGATGACCTGCCCGGCGGGGACGGTGACGTACTGGGCGTACGCGCCGTCGTACGAGCGGCCCATGCCGCCCATCATCGTGGCCACCTGCTGTCCCGGCCGCAGCCCGCTGTCCTCGTCGGCCTCATCGACCACGCCGACGCCCTCGATGCCGGGCACACGCGGGTAGGTGACCACCGCGTCCGACTCGCCCTTGCGGGTGGTGACCTCGGACTCGTTGACGCCGAACGCCTTCACCCTGATCCGCACCCAGCCGGGCTTGCGTACCGGCACCGGCACGTCCTTGATCTCCAGTGCGTCGAGGCCGCCGGGCCTAGTGACGACGACGGCCCGCATCATCGCCGGTCCGGCGCCGCCGGTTGCGGTCGATTGGCTCATGCCGAGCTCCTTGTTCTGTTCGTCCCCCGGAAATGTGAAAACGGAGCCGGGGCTCCAGGCACAGGTGCCCGGGTGATCAGTCAGTGGTGACCCTGCACCGTTCTGCATCTCGGGATCGCGCGGCGACCGTCAGGGACGGTCGATGCCCTCCCACAGGTCGAGCGCCGCCTGGTAGTGGGCGGTGGCCTCGAAGGGCGGGTTGCCGACGCTCCCCGAGATGGGCCGCTCCGTGACAGCGGGCCACAGCCGGGTCTGCCCGCCGGTGGCGAAGTCGAGCACGATGTCGCGGATCCGCGTGTCACGCTCGGCCTGTTCGGCGCTGCGGCCCGGCTGTTCCTGGCCGACCAGGGCGTACATCTCGCCGCCGTGCACAGCGGGCGCGCCCTCGGCGGGCCCGATCACCATCAGATGGGCGTCGCCACCCGCCGCGGCGTGCGCCAGAGCGCCGCGGGCGGCGGGGAGCGCAAAGAGGTAGTCCGCCATGACCGCGGCGCGGACCTCGGCCGGGGTACGGCCGCCCTGCTCGTAGGCATCGACGATCTTCTGCGCGCGGGAGCGGGAAATACGCCACCCCGCGACCTCGTCGACGACGCGGTCGACGGTGCCCGGGTCGAACCGGTCGAGGTCGTTCGCCACCCACCAGCCCATGTCGTCACTGGCCATGCTCAGCAGCACATCGACATCGCGGTGCGCGCCCGAGGCCAGGACGTTCATGGGATGGGCGTGCACCACCGCGCCGGGCTGCCCGATGTCCAGGACGACGCCGGTGGCCTTGTTGTCCACCCCGCCGCGGACTCCGAGGTCCGTCGGGGCGACCTTGCGCAGGGCGTCCCTCAGGGAGACCGCGTCGAGGTCGAGCAGCTTCTCCGGGTTGTCCGCGACGCCGAGTTCGGTGACGAACCGGTGCGCGAGCTCCTCGGCCCACCAGGCCGGAATGCTGCGGGCGGGCCCGCCGGAGAACCCGGCCAGCCGCCGGTACAGGCCGTCGGCGGAGGCGGCACCGAGCAGCCCGAAGGTGGTATAAGCGCCGGCGCTGTGACCGTAGACCGTGACCTGGTCGGGGTCGCCGCCGAAGTGGGCGATGTTCCGCTGGATCCAGGTCAGCGCGGCAATGATGTCCTGGAGGAAGAGGTTGCTGGCCTCGGCCAGGGCTCCGCCGTACTGGGAGAGCGAGAGCGCGCCCAGTGCGCCGAGCCGGTAGTTGACCGACACACCCACCACGCGCCCCGACGCGGCGAGACCGGCGGCGTTCGAGGTGATCTGTGTGTTCGCGCCGTACTCGAATCCGCCGCCATGGATGTACACGGCCACCGGCAGCGCCTTGCCGACCGGCTGCTCGGGAGCCCACACGTTCAGGTTCAGGCAGTCCTCGCCCATCCCGCTGTCCGCTTCGAGCCAGTCGCCGCTGTCGGGCTGGACAGAGACGACGCCCTTGCGGTCATAGGGGCGGTCCGGGGCGAAGGCGGCGACCACGGGGCGGCGGTACCGCTCGGCGGTGGCGTACGGGATCCCCCACCAGGACCGCACCCCTGGTGCAGTCGGAGCCTTGGGAACGGTCGTGGCCATGACGTGAGAATCCTTCCGGTGGTTCGGTGTTTCGCGCGGCGTGTCGGCGGATGATCGCTCGCGGTGACGCTCCCCCATCGTCACCTGGGATCCGACAACCCGCCCGGCGGGCAGCGGTCACCTGGTGGTCATCAGCTGACACTTTGGCAACAAGATCTCGGTGCAGGCCGTGGACTTGTCCTACCTGGCCGACGGCCGGATCGTCGGCGAACGGCGCCGGCCCGACCTGCTCGGGGTGATGCAGCACATCGGCGTGGTACCGGCGCCGTGACCTTCGTGGCGCCGGGTGAGCCTCCTCTCGTGCGGGCTTGCCGCTGCCAGGAGGGGCCCGTACGGCGCGGTGGCAGAGGGCGAAGGCCCGCACCAGAGCGCGGGCGCCGGCGCGAGTTCACCGCAAGAGGTCGGTCTCTTCTTCTTGATTCGGCGTCTTCGCGCAGACAGCGCCCGCTGCGGTGAGAGCTGTACGCCTGTCACCGCAGACGTGACCACACCGGGTAGTGCCATCCGCGCGAGTACTGCAACCCCCGAATACCGACACTCCACCAGCGATCTGAACGCATGTTCGAGTGATGGAACCCTGGACCGTATTGCTCGTTCCGTCAGGAGGTATGGGAAGGCTCCGGTCAGGAGCAGGAACAATCCTGAACGCGAGCAGGACGGGAAGGAGTCGCATGGCCCGGCCCGTGAGCGGCCTCTGACGCGTTAACGGGTCCGGGGCGCGCCACCGGACCCACGTCAGGGCTTGCGTAACGTGGGCAATCCGGGTCTGCCTCGGTGTGGTCGGTGAGAAGTTGACGCATGGCTGCTTCGGCCGCCGCGCCATTGCCGGTGGCGAGGGCGTCGACGATCTGAGCGTGCTGCGCTGGCGAGGCCCTGTTGCCAGGGGTGCAGCCGCTGGGCAGGTCGTCGGAGTCCTGGAGAGCGGCTGCCACAATCTTGGAGAGGTGCTCCAGCACGCGGTTGCCAGCCATCTGGATCAGCAGGGCGTGGAACTCCGCATCGGCGCGCGAGAAGGCGATCGCGTCGCCCTGCCCGACGGCATGCCCCATGCCCGCGACTCTGTCCGCGAGTTCATGTCGTGCCTTGCCGTGTCCGTGTCCTGCGGCGAGGCGAGCGGCGAGCGGCTCGATCGTCCAGCGCAGCTCGCTCAGCTCACGGCGCTGGTCGTCGCGCTGCGGGCCGAAGGCCCGCCACTGGATGATGTCGGGGTCGAGAAGGTTCCAGTCACTGACAGGGCGCACGCGCGTTCCGACGTTCGGTCGGGCGCTGACCAGCCCCTTCGCCTCCAGGACACGGAGGGATTCACGGACGACGGTGCGGGAGACCTCGAAACGCTGTCCGATCTCCTCGGGCACCAGCGGACGGTCCGCGCCCAGGTCGCCCGAGACGATCATCTGGCCCAGCTGCTGGACGAGTTGGCCGTGCAGCCCGCGCCCGCGGCTGCCGTGGATGCTGAGCGTGCTCACGCCTGCCCCTCCTCACTCATGGTCGGTCGCCAGGTGCAGCTCTCACCGATGTCACGAGCCAGGTACGGGACTTCGCCCCGCGCGCCACGGATGTCGGTCGTGAGGTACGCGCTGCCCTGGGCAGGGCGCCGTTCATGCGCCATGTTGCGGTCACTCTCGTACCCGGCCGCGAAGGACTTCCAGATATTGGACTCGGGATCGCTCGCCTGCATGTCGAGGGCGAACGCTTCGATCTCCCGGTCCAGTTCGGACGTGTTGGGTTCGTGGTTGAGCTGTGTATTCAGGACACGAGCCTGGAAATCGCGGACGCAGTACAACGGATCCTGCATGCCGTCATCCTGAGCTTCGTCGCTATAGAGCAGATCATCGAACTGCTTGCCGCATCCGGCATCGTCAGAGGGGCCGGCGGTGGCCGACGCCTCGAATCTGCCGTTTCGCTCGTATCCTGTAATGAACCAGCGCATGCTCTTCATAGCCGCTCCTTGAATCTCTCCGAAAAATTTCCCTTCATGGAAATACGGGGCGTGGCACGTCCCGAATACCGATCTCGGGAAGGCGATCGTCTCGTCCAGCACGCGGCACCGGTGGTCCGCACTGACATGTACCGCGAGCGCTGGGCACCCCCAGGGGGACTCCGCCGTCTCCTGGATTGTCGGCGCGCGGGGTGTCCTCGCACCGTTCTTCGTCGTCCGCAGGGCGGGGCCGACTTGAGCCAGGGCCATGGCCGACGAGCGGTGAGGGGACAGCGACAGCACCGTTGCCCATGGCACGCTCATGGTGGTGCGGATGCGAGGTGCGACTCGCGCCTCGTCGGACGGTCCGGGTTCTGTGAGGTCGCGCGCGGAGAGTTGCCCTCGGGTGCCTGCGGCTGGATTATGGCCCGCCGTGGCGGGGAGGGCGCCGAGCGGCTAGGTGCCGGTCGGCTCGGCGCCGTCCTGCGTCAGGGCGCGCAGCAGGGTCCAGCCCGGCGCTTGCTCACGGGGACGGACGGCGGTTGTGAAGACTTCAGGTTCGGCGAAAATCGGTTCGCCATTGGGCCGGCGAACATACGGCACGAATCCGTAGTCCACGCCGTCGTGGGCGTCGTAGCTCATCCAGGCGATCACTTCACGTTCGCCCTCGCGCAGCGGGTGGTTGGACACCGCTCGTGCCTGGACCGTGTCGTCGGTGTCGACCCAGACCTGCGGGACGGCGAAAACGAAGCGGGAGGTATGGATCTCCCGGGCCTTCTCGGCCGCCCGTTGCTCGAACGCCGCGGCGGCGGGCTCGTCGCGCAGATAGTCGTAGTCGGACAGCACGAGAGTACGGTCGCCTTGCAACGCCACCATCGCCGGGCAGTCCCGCCCGAGGATGGCCCGTTCCAGTCGGCCGGCCACGTCGAACAGCAGGCTCTCGGTGTCCGGGTTCACGTCAGTGGTCACTTCCCTGCGGCGGATTATCCCGGAGCTTGAAGTCGTGGTACACGCCCATGATTTCCACGGAGATGCGATCACCGAGGTGGGCCAGGCGCGGCAGCGTGCAGCTGGTGTGGCTGTTCTGGCGACGCGCTGCACGGCTCAGCCGTTCAATCACTTCCGTCCCGTCCAGCGCTTCTAGCTCTTCGGCCAGTTCGTTCACCGTGGCTCGGGCTTGAGCCAGATCGATCTTCACTGTCCCTACCTCCAGGCTCCCCCGGCAGTCTCCCGCATCCGGGACGCCTGCGGAGCCCCGGACGGCAGGTCAGTTGCCGCCCCGTTCGACGGTGGCCTCGATGTAGTCCGACAGTTGGTTGACGAGCTGATTGGCTGCCTTGACGGTCTCCCGCAAGATAGCGACGGCGACCTCAATCCCCGCCCTGTGGAGTTCCGGTTCTCCCAGCACCGCCATCGCCTCACTCCGTGTCGCGACCTTCAACGGGCAGGGGTTCGCGATGTCCAGCAGCCAGCGGTAGACGCCCTCGTCCCCGGCATCCACAAACTCGAAGGTGATGGTCATCTCCTCCGGCTTGCCGACCATGCCGGCGGCCTGAGCGGCCTTGACCAGGAGGGACACGCCGTCCTCCTCGCCCGGTTGCCGGGGGTCCCAGGCCATCCCGATCGGTGGGGAATCGCCGCTGCGGACAGAGACGTCGCAGCCAAAGCTCGCGTCGACTTCGTAAGCGACGACGAGTTCGGTCAGCCATGCACGGACGGCTTCCTCGTGCAGGACGAATGAGTCCACAGCGCTCTCCTTCCTGTGGCGATGGGGTGATGGGTCTGACCCGCTCAGTGCCGGTAGTGCCGTCATCGAGCGATAGCCCGTGAAATGCGTGAAGACGAGTGCGCATGGCCCTGTGTGGCCCTCTCCCGGGCCGGGATGGCCGGGAGAGGGCGCGACCGGCGGCGGGGAATGCAGACAAAGCCGCCGCCGGGGTCTGATCGCCGGCGTCGTGGGCAGGGTGCCTGAGCTGCCGCGCGAGCTTGCCGAGGTGCTGCATGGTGAGGGGCGGGCGGACAGCGCCCAGAACTGTTCGACGTAGATCACAGACAGGTCCGCACGACCCTGGCGGTTCAGGGCCGAGTGATCGGCTGCGAGATGAGACCCGCAGCGCGGTTGACGAGTGCCTGTCCCGGTCGGGCCTGGGAGTTGCCCGACCGGCGGGGTGATCCAACGGGGCGCTCCGCCTGCGGGGCCGCCCCTCGCGCGTTCAGTGCGTGTGTCCGCCCACCTGTCCCGCGTCTCCTAGGTCGGGTGGCTCGATGTAGTCGACACCCGATTCCGGGGAGACGATGTCTCCTGATTCGGTGTCGGTGCAGTAGGCGTCGAACACCTCGCCCGCGGTAAGCGGCTGGAGTCCGTCTCCGCGCAGTCGCCAGCCGTAGACGCGGTCGCTCGTGCCCGGAGCGCTGGTACGCATCACGAGGGCTCCGGCACTGTGTGTCGCGACGCCGAGGGCGAGGACCGTGGTGAACTCCAGCGCTTCGGCCTCGTCGAGTCGTGTGTCGCCCTCGGCATTGTCATCGGCGTTCAGGACGGCGACGAGGGTTTCGGGCTCGGCGGAGACGCTGCACACGAGGTGGTGCTCGCCGGTGCCCGCGGCATCGAGGATGCGCAGCAGCAGGTCCGAGGCGCGGTCGAAGGCAGCGCGGCCGATGTCTTCGCCGCAGGTGGCGCAGGGACCTATGCGGGAGAGAACGCTGGACGCGTACTCCCAGGTGGCCTTGCGGACAGCCTCGTCGACGAGGTCAGGGACGAGTTCGGTGAGGGGCTGTCCCTCATAGGAGAGGGTGGGGCCCGTGGTGGCGAGTTCGGCGGTGAAGCGGGTGCGACTGGCCGGGGCGTCGGGGTCAAGGCCGCTCTCGGCGCAGAACTCGGCGTATTCCTCGGGGTCGAAGAGGGCGACGGTGGTGTGGCTGCCTTCATCTGCGCGGGTCCGGAGCATGTCTTCCACCTGTCGTAGATAGGACTCGTGGTCGTCGAAAGGGAAGGTGCGGTAGCGCCGCATGGCAGTGAAGTCCTGCTCGTCGGTGAGCAGGCCGATGGTGCCCGCGATTTCGCGGTGGAGGACGCGTCGCATCGAGTGCTGCTTCGTGTACGCCATGGTGGTCCCTGTGTGCAGTCAATGAGTACGTGGATGATTTCGAGGTCTTGCGGACGGCTGACCAGGCGGCAAGCTAAGTGGGCGGTGAATCCGTGGGTGGCGTACCGACGTGGTGCGCCTCACCCAAATACGTCGCCCGGATCCGGCCGATTACCGATCACGCAGAGATTCCCGCCGGATCCCGTTTTGGCCAGTCCCCCGAGTTCTCAACTGGCAGACCGAATGGCTTGCCACGACCGCCTTGGTCGAGCTCGGTTTCGGGTATTTCGGCGCTGCTCTGCTTCACGGAGGCTCCGGGGCCAGGTCTCACGCCGCCGAGGCGCTCCACAAGGCTTCCTGGCGTTCCCGGAATTCGGTCAGCGTCAGCGGGCGGGACCGGCCGCCGGATCGGTCCCGCAGGAACGCCACGTCGCCGAGCTCGGCTCGCAACTCTTGCTCCTGGCGTTCGGCTTCCGCGTACCGCTGGGGGAAGACCTCCAGTACGCGGGCCCAGTGCCGGTGGCCGCCGCGAACGCACAGCGAGCCGCAGTTGTTGTGCCCGAAGCCGAGCTCATACAGCCGGGGTGGTTCGAGACCGGCCGCTCGGGCCTGGTCGAGCATCTCGTCCTTGGTCAGGTGCGGCGGGTTGCACATCGGGAAGGTGACGGTCCAAGGTGCCCAGCCGCGTTCGATTGCGGACGTGCGACGCTGCTCGGACCAGTCGATGCCGACGTGCAGTACGGTGTCGGCCGGATCGGCGTGCGCCTCCAGCCAGCGCCGGCACGGTCGTTGCTGGCTCTTCTTAGCTGAGCGGTGCGGAGGTGTCCGCGGGCTCGGCGGGTGGTGACGGAGTCTGTCCGTAGTCGTTGGCTCTCAGCGTTGCGGAACACGAAGCTGTTGCGGACCGGCTCACGCGCCTCAACGAGGCTCGGCAGCAGCACGAACCCGAAGCACCTGTCATCACCGCATAGTTACCGGAGCCACCACGGGTTGACCCTGTGTATTTTCAGGTTCCGGCGATCCAACCGGGCCGCTAGCTTCGCCCGGTGCGCAGACTGCGTACAGCGGGGCAGAGGGAGACGGTGTGCTCACACGGTTCGGCAAGAAGATGGCGGCCTGCGTCGGTGCGGCGACTCTGATACTGGGGTTCGCTCAGACCTCGGCGTCCGCCGACACGTTGATCGGCTACTACAGCTACGACGTGTGGGGCCGCAGCACCTCCGGCTGCTCCAGTGCCAGGGGCACGGTTCACGTCCCCAGCGTCAACACCCCCGTGGGTGGCGGGGCTGTCGCCACCTGGGCCATCAACGTCACAGACGAGTGCCCGGAGACCGGAGAGGCCCACCTGCGTGTTCGGTACCGCCTCCTGTTGCCCGATGGCAGCACCTACACCACCCGCTGGGCCACCGTCGCCTCCACCGGCACGCTCGATCTCGGCGTCGGCGCCCTGACGCAAGGTTCCATGGAGTTCGCGGTCTGCGACTACACCCTCGCCGAAGGCGACCACGCCTGCGGGGAGCTCGACGACGACTTGTGACGACGAAGCCCGGCCCATACGTATGCGTACGGGCCCGAGTGTTGAGCCAGGTCACTTACGGCTCAGCGAGGCGTTCATCACGTCTTTGGCGATCGAGGCGGCGTCGCCGCCGCCGGAGATGTCCTCGCGGTCGGCGTCGGGGTCCTCGACGACGACTGCCACCGCGACGGACTCGCCCTTGTCGTCCTTCGCGTAGGAGATGAACCAGGCGTAGGGCAGTGTCGTGTTCCCGACGCCGGACTGGGCGGTGCCCGTCTTGCCACCGACCGTGACGCCTGGGATCTCGGCCGACCTGCCGGTGCCCTTCGCGACCACCGTCTCCATCATCTGCTGGAGCTTCCGGGCGTTCTCGGTGGACACGGCCTTGTTCATCGTGGCGGGTGAGGTCCGCTCGATGACCTTGAGGTCCGGGTCGCGGAGTTCGTCGACCATGTACGGCTTCATGAGCTTGCCGTCGTTGGAGACGGCGGAGGCGACCATGGCCATCTGCAGCGGAGTGGCCCGGTTGGAGGCCTGTCCGATGCCGGCCAAGGCGTTCAGCGGGCGCTCGTCCTTCGGGTAGGAGCTGGCAGTGGCGCGGACCGGAGTGAGGACCTCTTCTCCGAAGCCGAACTTCCCGGCCTGCTCGATCATTTCCTCGTTGCCCAGTTCATCGCTGACCTTGGCGAAGTCGGTGTTGCAGGACCACTGCAGTGCCTCCTGAAGTGTGGCGTCGCCGCAGGCGCCCGTATTCGCGTTGCTCAGAGTGACGGTCGACAGCGGGAGCTGGTACTCGTTACCGGCTCCGGTCGGTTCATCGATGTCGTAATTCCCGCTCTCCAGAGCGGCCGCGGCGGTGACCACCTTGAAGGTGGAGCCGGGCGGGTACGTCTCGCGCAGCGCCCGGTTGAGCATCGGCTTGTCCTTGTCCTCGGTCAGCGATTTCCAGGCGTCGGAGTCCTTGGAGGAGTTGCCGGCGAAGGAGGCCGGGTCGTACGAGGGGGTGGAGGCCAGGGCCAGGATCGCGCCGGTCTTCGGGTCAAGCGCGACAACCGCGCCCTTCCTGTCGCCCAGGCCCTCGAAGGCCGCCTTCTGGGCGCCGGAGTCGAGAGTGGTGACGACCTGGCCGCCCTTAGTCTCCCGCTTGCCGAGGATGTCCGCGTGGATCGCCTCAAGTCCGCTGGTGCCAAAGGCCCGCGAGGTGTATCCGGTAACGGGGGCCCACATGGGGCCGTTCGGGTAGGTGCGCTTGGTTGCGAAGCGGTTATTGTCGGGAGTCTTCGCGTAGCCGGTGACCGGTTTGCCGTCGACGATGATGTCGCCCAGTGGGCGGGCGGAGGGCGCGCCGGAGTTCTTGCCGCTGTCGCCCGCGCCGTCGCCCCATTGCGTGACGGCGAACGCCGCTCCGGCGACCACCGTCAGGGCGATGGCCGCCGCCCCTGCGACACGCGCCGGGCGCCGGGGGCGTAGAGGACGGGCCGGCGCGGCCAGACCTACGGTTGAGGCGCTGGGCGGTGGCTCAGGCGAATGCGTCGGCGCCGCCGTCGGCTGCGGGGGTACGGGCGACGGGGGAAGTGGATGGTCCGCCACCGGTTCCGGCAGCCAACCACGGCCGTCGCGGTCCAGCAGTCCGTCTCCGGCCGCCGTCCGGCACAGGTCGATCACCTCGCCGGGGAACGGGCGCTGTGACGGTTCCTTCGTCAGACACCGGTCGACGAGTTCCCGCAGCTCCGGAGGGCAGTCGCGCAGATCGGGTTCCTCGGCGACGATCCGGTACAGCAGCACTGGGCCAGAACTCTCCCCGAAGGGATGACGGCCCGTGGACGCGAAGTGGACCAATAGCCCCAGGGCGAACACGTCAATGGCCGGTCCGGGCTCGACACCTCCGGCGATCTGCTCGGGTGCCATGTACCCAGGCGTGCCCAGACGTACGTCGCTGCTGGTCAGCGAAGTCGCGTCAGCCGCGCGCGCGATGCCGAAGTCAATGACGCGTGGACCGTCCGCGGCCAACAGCACATTGGAGGGCTTCAGATCCCGGTGGATCACCCCGACGGCGTGGATGGCCGACAGCGCCTCGGCCACTCCGGCCGCGAGCTGCAGGACGGTCCGTACGGTCAGCGGACCCCGCTCGGCCACCGCTGCGGACAGCGATGGTCCGGGCACGTACGCCGAGGCGAGCCAGGGTTGCGGCCCCTCGGTGTCGCTGTCGACGACGGGCGCGGTGTAGAGCCCCTGCACCCGGCGGGCCGCATGCACCTCCCGGGCGAAGCGGCGCCTGAATTCGGGGTTCTGGGCGTACTCGTCCCGGATCACCTTCAGCGCGACGGGCTGCCCGGCGCGCGTGTGAGCCAGGTAGACGGCACCCATGCCCCCCACGCCGAGCCGGCCTCGCAAGCGATAGCCCCCGATCTCGGCGGGATCACCGAGCCCCAGCGGTTCCATGTGTCCGAACCCTCCCCCACGTGTCGAGACTCCTGGAACCTAGCCCAACATGGCATAGCTGCAGGGGCAATTCGCAGCGGAGCACGGGCTACGGCCACCGCGCGCGTGGTAGCGCCCCCTGTCCGGTGGCACGTCCCGGACGGGCGCCGCGGACTGGGTCACCGCGCCAGGAGCAGCAGCTTGCGGTGGGCCTTGGACTTCAGGTCGTCGCTGTTCCCCTCCAGCGACCGCTGTGCACGCGCCAGGTCCTCGCTGAGGTTGCGGGGCACGACCCCCATCCGGTGGTCCAGATAGTCGGTGATGGTGCGCTCTGCGGCGTACGCGGTGCGTCCCAACTTCCGGGCCTCGTCGTGGAACATGCCCTCCAGCTCGTCGTGCCGTTGCCGGGCGAAGGCCTTGGCCCGGTCTTTCGCGTCCTCGTCGACCGCCCACAGGCCGTCGATCAGCTTGTGGAAATCGTCGATCAGCAGGCCGGTGCGGACGAGCTGGTTCTCCTCGGCCTCGAAGGCCTTCGCGTAGTCGAGCGTCAGGCCGAGCGTACGGCGGGCCTCTTCCAGGGCAGACAGGCCGCCCTTGGTGTGCCGGATGCCCCAGCGGTGCACGGCGTCCCGGGTCGCGAAGCGCTCGGTGTTGCCGCACGCGATCCGCCAGGGCGTGACGACAGACTCGGCCGAGGACGTCCCGTCGTGCGAGTTGATCGCGACGAGGTAGAGGACGATCTCGTCGTCCAGGCCGCCGCGGTCGATCACGATCGAGTGGGGGATCCGCATGGTCACGAAGACCTTCCGGCCCCCGCGCAGCGCGCCAGCCGACTCCCAGACCGCGTCGCAGCGCTGCACCAGGTCCTGCAGGAACTCGAAGACACGGCGATTCTGGAAGACCTCATACCGATCGCCCACCGTGCCGAGGGCGTCGCCTGTGTCCCTGCGGACGGTGACGTAGCGGTCGGCTGCAGCGCGGGGGCCGTCGTCCCACTCGTACAGCACGGGCCGCTTACTGACCTCCCAGTCGATCCGGGCCAGCTTCACCACCTCGTCGATGTCCGTGGTCCCGCCGGGGATCACGGCGCCCAGGCCGTGCCAGGCCGGGGTAGTGGTGTAGAGGGCGGCCCCGCCAGTAGTGGTGTCCAGCCCGTGCTGGGCGAGGATCTGCTCGATCCGCCCCTCGGTGTTGCGTCGCACCGTGAAGGTCTCGCCCTTGTCCCAGCCGGTGAGGACGCGGTATCGGTCACCGCCGATCGGCGCGATCTCCCCCCGATCGAGGCGCTCCTGGAACGCGCGCGCCTCCTCACGCACGGCCCCGATCTGGTCCGCCTTCTCCTGCGCGAACGCGGCGTTGACGTCAGTCGTCATGGTTCGACTCCTTCCTGATCTGCTTGAGAATGTGGTTACCGAGGGCCACCTGAGTGACCTCGTCAGGCGGATGTGGACTGCTTGGCCGGGGCCGGTGGCAGATCGGCGGGCACCGTGCGGGCCTGGTCGGGGAAGGTGGCGGTGCACTCACGGCCGGTCAGCCGGAAGTCACGGTCGAGGTTGGGTTCGTGGATCACCCAGGGGCGGGGATCGTGGGCGCTCCGGGGCGCGTAGCGCACCGGAGCGTTCGACACGGTCTCTCGGATCACCGCGCCGAGCTGTTGTGCCTCCCGGAGCAGGGCGGTCGCGCTCTTGGCCATGCCTGGTGGCCTCCTCTCCACAGACTCGAAAGGGCCAGAGCGGGCCCCGTAGGGCCGCAGACCCGCATGCCCGGCCCCGTCGGTGTGGGGAGGGCACGGGGCAGGCGTGCGGGCGTGGGGCGCTACGGGACATGCGGTCGACCCCCTCCGGAGCGCACGTGGAAGGGGACGGGAATTTCGGTCAATGCGGCTGACCGCTGTATCGGTGGTCGGGTGGTGGTTGCGGCGGGACTCGAACCCAGCGACCTCAACGGCTTATAAGACCGGCGCTCTACCAACTGAGCTACGCAACCGTGCAGGCTGCCCCGCACCGAAAAGAATGGGGGCGGAGCGCGGCAGTGAAACTGGGATTGTCGGCGCTCGTTTTTACTGAGCCGAGCAGCAACTGCTGCGTCGCATTGCGCACCGAACGCTCACCTAGATACGGCGAAGAAAAGCCTCCAATTACCGATCTTCAGTGAAATATGGCCACCGATTCTTGGGCGCCTTGAGCCCCGCTCAGAGCGCCACTGCGCCTCGCCTGGGGCACAACCCGGTCATGCCCAGCTCGGCGTGCCTGTAGACTCGCGTCTGGAATGTCCCGTTCCGTGATGGCTACCTGGGCTTTTCCGGCTGTCTCATTGAGGGGTCACGGCATTTTGTCTCACGGTCTTGTCCCCTGAGGGCTCGTCTGCCTGTGTACGTTTGCTCCGCAGCGTGACCGGGCGGGGTCTTGGCGAGGTTCTGCCGGGTGATGGTCTCGCCTGCGCTGTGGGCGGTGGCATCAACAAGGCGGACGTTGTGGACGTGTAGCGGGGCGCGACCCGGGCGTACGCGGCGCATGAGGCGTGGGGCCTCGTCGGAGTCCGCTTCGTCCCGTGCTGGTCCTGCGGGGTATTGGTTCGTGAGGAATGGCAGTGAAGCTGCCCCGAGAAACCCGCTTCTTTGAATCTCGCATGCGTGACGTCGTGGCCGGCTGCAGCGGACCTCGCGGCTCACGGGCTTGCCGGAATGATCTCGGTGAAGGTGTGGGCGAGTCGGTGGGCGAGTGCGCTTGCCTCCTCTGGGGTGGCGAGGCCGGCGAGCGTCTGGAGTGTGCCGCCGTGCACGAGGAGGACGAGCCCGTGGGCGGCCGCCCAGGCCAGCAGCGGGATGTCGCCGGGTACGGCCGAGGCGTCGCTGCCGTGTGCGGCGGTCTCGCCTGTGGTCTCGGCTGCGGTGTCGACCAGGGTCGAGAACGCTTCACGGTGGGCGCAGATGAGGGTGGGGTCGTCGCGGTCGAGTTCCGCGGATCGGAACATCAGCTCGAAGAGGTCGGGGTTGCGGAGTCCGAAGTCCATGTAGGCCCGGCCGAGGGCGGTGAACCGTGTCGCGGGATCGGTGGAGTCCTTGATCGCGCCACGGAGGTCGCTGTGGAGCTCGGCGAATCCTTCGACGGCGAGGGCGGTGAGCAGACCGGCGCGGTTGCCGAAATGCCACTTGGGGGTGGCCCGTGATACCCCGGCCCGCGCCGCGATGGCCCGCAGGCTGAGCCCTCCCGTGCCGTGTTCCAGCAGCTCGGCGCGGGCGGCAGCAAGCAGCGCGGCACGCACGTCGGAGGGGTAGGAGGTGTCGGACGCAGGAGGCATGAGGAAATGTTCGCAGATCAGTTTGACATCGTCAAAGTATCGAGACACAGTGGTAGCAATCTACTTTGACAGTGTCAAAGAAGGGAGTTTGTCATGCCGGTTTCGTCAGTCACCATGGCAGTCCGTCCTGCTCGGTCCCCGCGTCCTCCGGGGCGTCGCGGCCGGTCGCCGCGGGGCTGCGGGACGCCTCACGCGCGGTCCATCTCGGCGCCGCCGGGGTGCTGCTGCTGTACGTCTACGGCCCTGCCGATCTCGCCCTCGCGCTGCGGCCCTGGCTGCAGCTGGCCGTGGTGCCCGTGGTGAGCCTGACCGGCCTGCTCCTGTGGAAGCAGGCACGCATCCGCCGGCTGCTCACCGTGGCCCGCCGGCGCGGGCAGCGCCCGCCGACCACCTCCCAATCCCTCCCAGAAAGGTAGGGGAACCATGTACCGCTGGTTCGTTCGTCGCAACGTCCGCGCGGCCTTCGCCGCACTGTCCCGGGGAGAGATGTCGCTGATCGACAACATGGCACCGGATGTGCACCACACCTTCGCCGGCCGCGGCGCCCTCGGCGGAGAACGCACCTCCCGCGACGCCGTAGCCGCATGGCTGGCCCGGCTCTACCGGATCCTGCCCGGCCTGGAATTCCAGGTCCGAGCCGTCGCTGTTGACGGCTGGCCGTGGCACACCACCGTCGGCGTGGAGTGGACCAACCACGCGACCCTGCTCGACGGCAGCACCTACACCAACACCGGCTCCCACATCCTGACCCTCCGCAACGGCAAGATCGTGGCCTTCCACGCCTACCTCAACGACGTGAGGGCCATCGACGACACCCTTGTCCGTCTGGCCGCCCACGGCGTCGACGAGGCCGCCGCCCCGGCCATCACCTCGGCCTGATCCGATGAAGAGCCCGCACTCCTCACCCCGCGCCGCCCGCGGCCGGCACAGCCGCAGCAGCGAGCGCAGACGAGCGGCGGGAGGCGGTCAGCCGTGCGGCGGTGGCGGAGTGTGCGCACGGCGGCCACCACGGCACCCGCACCATCGCGACTGCCGCACGCGCCGGCATTCCGCAGCCCCACCTGTTCCGCCTCGTCCCCAGCAAAGAGGCGCTCTTCCCCGCCGCCGGGCACTGCCCGCATGAGATCCAGCACCACCTGGACCAGGCGGCCGAGGGACTCCAGGGTCAGGCTGCCTACCAGGCCATGCGCTCCGTGCACCACGCCTTGCTCACGAACGTCGACCTGGCGCGCATACAGCTGCAGCTGTGCGTAGCGTCCGCCGCCGACGCGATCAGCGGCTGCTGCCAGGACGGCGCACGGCAGCGGTGGCACCACGTCCGCAGCCGCACCGAGGCCGCACCGCCAGCGAAACGTACGCCACAGCACCGAGGTCTCGAAGACATCGGCACCCGTCGTCGGCCAGGCCCGGGCCTCGTCGATCATCTCGTCCGTGCCGTTGCACAGATCGACACCGGGATCAGCACTACTGCGGGCGAACGATCAGACCGGAGTTCGTCTCACTGTCCTGTCCCTTGGGCCAGAAGAGGGCCACCGTCAATGAGAAAGGGACATCGGAAATGCGAGCCTACAGTGCCGCGTGCGGAGCAGCGGGTGGTGGGGCCAGTCACGTTGCCCGGCGGGGGCCGCGAGTACTGGTGCCCGCGATGCGTTCGGTGTGGACGACCCAGGTGACGGACTGCACCGTGCTGGGCAGTTCGCCCAGCCGCAGAGCGGCCTCGCGATAGCAGTGCGCCAGCAGCGCGTACCGACGAGCGCTTCCCAAGCCCCGGTCACGCTGCCCATAGGTCTCGCCCACCGCTACATCGTGGGCGTGACGGTCGATCACTACCGCATCGGGGTCGGACGGGTCGGCGATGCAGCGGAAGAACATCCCTGTCTTACGCTCCATGGGCAGTACCTCCACGGGGTCTGCCCCCGCCATGATCTTGGCGACCTTGGTCAGCGCGTCTTGGAAGTGGCCGGAGGGGACGCCGGTTTCGTATGCCTGGCGGGCTAACCGGCTGTTCTCCGACCAGGACTTGTTCGCGGACAGGGCGGCGATCACACCGGCACCGGTGCGTGCGTCGCCGTTGGTGATCAGCGAGGCCAGGTCGTGGGCGGTGCGGTACCACGTACGGCCGCGTTGCATTTGCTCCGGAGTGGCGGCCCGCCACGTAGTGATGATGTTGCGTACGTAGTGCTCGCGCGTCTCCTCCGACGCGTTGACAGAGATCACGACGTGCCTCCCTCCGGCGCGTGTGGGGTGAGATCGGTCGTCCTCATCGGCGGCCGGCGGATCGTGAACGGCCACGCCCCGTGGCGCCCTTGGAGGGACCGGCGATGGCATGGCCTGCCGGATGAACGGCCGTCGTCCGGTGAGACCGGGGCGATAGGCCGACGGCCGGAATACGGGAGCCGCGGCTGCCGGGAAGTTCCGTGTGCGGATCGCGGGACTGCACCACCTGCCGAATGAGCGGACAGGGCGCGGTGCTCGCAGACGGGAAACGTGGCATGGCCATTTCCCGGTACGGGACCGGCGACCGCGTCGGCTTGGTTCACACTCGAAGAGGTGGTTTTCGGATGCGCTGATTGCCTGTCATGCGACGGTTCGCTGGCGCGTATTCCGCGTTTGGCCTGCGTGGCAACTCAGTCACATACGGTTCCGGAAAGCCACCAAGTACCGATCTTGAGACAGGACTTGTGACCTGATTCGGGGTTAGCTCTCTGAATCCCAGAACGGGCAGGTGGAGGAATGGGCAGGGTTCCGGTCAAATTCGTCGGGATAGCTGCTGGGCACAATTCCGTTGCCCGGCAGGGGAGCCGGGCCGTCGGCAGCGAAGGCTCCGAGGTCCGCCAAGCTGCGGATCTCGGCGAGCGGCACCATGGCTTCGCAGACCGGGCAAGGGCCGAGCAGGTAGAACGGCTCGTCGTCATAGAGCGGATCGCGGTACCAGAAGGTGTAGACCTGCTGCGGATCGTCCGGGTCACTCGCGTGCAGCGTGAGGGGAGCCAGCGGCAGAGACAGGTAATTCCAGCTGTGGTCCGGCTGTACGTGCACTGGGTCGATGCCCAGCAGCGCCGCCAGGCGCACAGCCGCCCGGGCGATGTCTGCAGCCTTCCGCCGGGATATCAGTGGATGGGTGGAGTGTTGCCGCACGTAGGCGTTGGCAGATGCTGCCCTGCTGGCAATGGTCACGGCGAAACACCTCCAGGTCGCAGAGGGACTCGGTTCGGGGCGTGCGCGCGGCGTACGGCTGCCACGCGCTGGCGGCGTCGACTGATCTGGCCTGACCTCCCGTGGGCCTGCCGGGTCGTTACCTGCTCGACCGGCAGTGGAATGAGGTCCGCTCCCCCAGGCGCTGGCCCAGCGGCCGGACCGCCGGGCCGAGCCAGGGACAGTCAGACGAGAGGAAGGAGCCTGCGGATGGCGTCAGCTACGGCTTCGGCGGCTACGGCAAGACCGTCGTCCTTGGTCAGGCGATACATGAAGGCGGTATTCCTGTCGAACACGTAGCCCTCAGGACAGACGTAGAGGATGCCTTCGTCGTCCACACCTACGGTGAATGAGTGGCCCGCGGTGTCCTGGACCTTGCTGCTGACCCACCAGGGGCCGGGTTCGGCACTCCACTGCCCGTCGAGCCCCGCAAGGGCAGCGCGGGCAATGTCCCAGACGGTGAACTGGTCGTGCGTCGCGATCGGTGAGCTGTGGGGCATGCGTTACCTCCTTGGTCAGTGGCGGGCTCAATGGGCGATGCCGCAAAGCTGAGTTCGGGCTACGGCTCGAACCGTGATCACTCACGCTGTGTCAGTTCGTTCGCACGCCTGCGCAGCGGGTTGTGACGGCTCATGCCGCTATGGCGAGGCTGCCGACCAGGTCCAGGGCGTCCTCGGCGAAGTCGGCGCGGGTTTCGTCGTAGCGGCCGTACCACTCGGGATCGATGTCGTCGCCGTCCTCGGTGCGGAAGCGGGCGATGGCCGCTTGGTACCGGTCAATCAAGTCCCGGGCCTGCTCGACAGCCTTGATCAGCTCGGCGTGCTCTGCTTCCGGCCGCAGGTCGTTCCAGTGGTATCCCGCGTCGTCAGGCGGGAGCCCTGCATGCGATTCGGCGGCGACCACGTGGGCATCCAGGGTTTCGTTCTCCCGCATGTGCCAGGTCAGGGCCTGGATCCAGGCCTGCTCGGTGCTGTGGTCGCGCACCACGTATGTGTACGGCTGCTCGCCGTCGTAGCGCTCGGGTCCGGCCACGGTGACGGTGTAGTCCCGGGGTTCCTCGGACCACTCCTCCTGCGGCAGTTCGTACAGCGGCGTGTCGAACCGTTCCGGCGTCAATGTGGTGAACGCGGTCACAGAGATCACTCCGCCTCGTCAAGCAGTTTGACTTCCTCGACGTCTCGCTCGTTCACGGCCAGAGAGACGTTGATGCCGCCGGTGATCGGCAGGTCGTCGAGCCACAGGTCTTCGTTGTCGGCGAGATACTCCGTCAGGGCTTGCGGATCGTCGGCCACGTCGGTGGGGACTTCCACGGTGGCCGGGAAGTCGTCCGTCACCTCTTCGGTCACCGTCATCTCGACTCTGGCCTTGGTCATCTCCTCTGCATTCACGATCTCGTCCTCTCCTTCAGGTCACGGACAGGCCGGGGGCGCCGCCCGGCCTGGCGGCGCCCCCGGCATGGCCCCGCACCCCCTCCGGGTAGGGGGAGTTGAGGGGGTGCGGGAGTCTGTGTGGGTCAGCGCGTTGAGCGCGCTGCGTCGGGGTCCGAGGGAAGGCGGGTCAGGCGCGGCTCACCGCGCGGAAGACGTCCGCGCGCTGCTGCGGGGACCAGTCGCCGGTGAGCCGTACGGATGTCTCGGTGACCTTGCTGTCGCCCTCGTAGGGATCCTCGTACCGGCCGCTGAGCCAGGCGTGCTCGGGTACGGCATCGCCTATGGGGTGGGCGGACGGCTCGGTCACGCCGGTGCGGTCGATCGTGTCGACGGCCCAGGCGAGCACGTCGCCCTCCACCATTCCGCGTCGTACGCGTCGTATGTCTCGCAGGTCGTGACCGGCCGCTCGATCGTGCGGGAATCACCGTCCATCCACAGACCGCCGTACTGGCCCCCGGTCGGGGTGGCCCTGGGCCGGGTGCGGTAGCTCACGACGTGGCGGCTGATCTCGATCGTGTAGCTCATGATCACGCCGCCTGCTTCACGCCGGACGCAGGACCGACGTCGTACGACGTGGCCCAGCCCTGGCGGACGCTGTAGCTCTCGCTGTACTCCATCCGCACCGGCGCGAAGTCCACGCGAACGGGTTTCTCCGGCCGGTCGAGGCGCGAGACCCAGCCGCGACCGTTCCGGCCTTCGTCACCCACGGGGTAGCCATCGGCTCGTGCCCAGTCCCAGCTTCCGGGCGCCTGAGTGGGCGCGAACGCGGGCTCGCGCGACGTGTCCTGCGGGAAGCTGCTGGCGGCCTTGTCCAGGGCGTACAGCAGCCCCTGATGACTGGTGGTCGTAGGCGAGTAGCGCACCTGCGGCACGACGACCGTGCCGTCGTCCAGCACCCACGCGATGGGGGTGCTGTAGCTGTAGACCTGGTAGACGATGCGTCCGGTATCGGCGTCCGCCCGGTACCGGTCGGCCCACGGCTCCGGAAGCAGCCCTACGCAGTAGCTGCGCTCGTTGGTGGCATGGAACGCACCGTAGGTGTTGAACGGCTCGCGTGCGGCCAGTGCCCTCCGCACCGACCACGATTGGGTAGCAACCTTGGGCATGGTCCTGTCCTCTCCAAGACCGGGACGGTGAGGGCCACCACGGCGCCAGGCACCGTGTCCGAGACTCGGGTGCTACGGGGCGGCATCCCCGCAGGCGACACGTGGGGCCCTCATCTGTGGGAAGGGTGGCCGCAGTCGGCGGACTCCGCCGGCCTGTCCGGCGACGAGACCGCCGAGCGCTGGCCCGACGTGCGCGAGCCGGCCGGGGCGACGGTGATCACTAGAACCCAGGGCCACATGTCAAACGCACGGATGTCGTTGGTGCTGTGGGACGCGCCGGGGGCGCCGCCCGGCTTGGCAGCGCCCCCAGCCTGGCCCCGTACCCCCTCCGAGGTGGGGGGAGTTGAGGGGGTACGGGAGTCTCGGCGGAAGCATGGAATGGCACGACTGCGGCGGGGCCTGGGGCCGACGGAATCAGCGACCGCCGAAGAGACCTGGGGACACGTTCACCAGGACGACACAGCTGAGGGCGAGCCAGCCGATCACCTGCCACACGCGATCAGGGATGCGGCTCATGCCCAGAACCCCTCGATGACCGGGGCACCCGTCATTTCGTCCCACGCCCTCTGTCCCTCTGGGCGGTGAGGGTGGAAGGGGGCGTCCTTGTCCGGCCCGACCCGGAAGAATTCGCGGCACTCGTGGATCTCCAGATCGATGACCCACTGCATCATGACCGCATACAGGTCGTCCGGAATCATGTAGTCGTCGGCGTTGATGATCACCTCGGGCGCGAGCAGGATTTCCTCCGGGTAGCCCCTGAGCGCCTGGTCGCGGTCGGAGTTGACGGTCTCGACAAGCGCCCGAACGATCACAAACGGCACCCCCTCCGCCATCACGTCCGCCCGAAACTCCCATCCGGGGCGGAAACTGACCTCCTGGTTGATCAGGTCGGCAACTCGCTGAGCCTCCATGTCCTCTCTCCTCAATCCCTCGGCCACGCATCCGGACCGGCGGGCCGACCGGCCCGGACGTGCTCTCGTCTGTAAGAGCAAGAGGGCGCACCCCTGGCGGGATGCGCCCGATGCTCCGGCAGATCAGTGACCGCCGAACCCCAGGGCCGACGTGATCGTTTCGGCCCAGTGGAAGTGCTCGAAGAACGCGAGCGGGACCAGCGCGAACGCCCCGGCCAGCAGGTAGTCGTCGGCCTTGGTCCACGCGTGGTGCGCCGCGTTGCGGACGCTGCGGCGCCAGGTGATGTCGAGCGTGATCTCGCACCCGAACACGTCCGGGTGGTACTGCCGCGGAATACGCCCCAACTTCCCGCTTGAACAGCTGACGTGCACGTGATGATTGCCGTCCGGCCGCTCGACGATGTGCTCAAAACGCCATGCGCGTCCGGCCGCCGGGCCGGATTTCATGTGCAGCGTCGAGCCGGGAGTGATCTCCTGACCGGTGGCGCGTGAGACAAGTTTCATGATCGCCTCCCCAGATCGGTTCTGGTCCTGCCCGCGAACAACGGTCCGTGCAGACACCGTTGATCACGGGCAGGCTCAGAGCCTGATCTCTTCGGAGGCGGACAGGTCGTAGATCGCGATCTGCTGCCGCAGACGACCGAGGAACTCCGCCTTGGCCCGGTCGTCGATGATCTCGACTGGATCCAGATACAGCTGCTGGCCGTCCACCCATCCCCCAACGGCGTTGGCGGTGGGATACAGGGCGTGCAGCCCCTCAATAGCCGTCGCGAAGTCCGCAAACGGCACGGCGGCCGGGACGGACCACTGTTCGTCAGTCGCGGACACGGCGAACCCCGATGCCGCAGAGGTCAGGGTGCCGTCCGCGTTGAGCCGGACCGTGAAGCCGCCGTGCGTGAACACAGCGTCATACAGGTCGATTAAGTCGCTGGTGACCAGTGTGGTGTCGCTCATGATCAGCTCTCCCCGTCTGACCAGGAATAGAGGAACTCACCAAACGGGCAGAGAGCAGCACGCCACCAACATCCCGGAATCCCGGACCGGCACACCGCTCTCACATAGATACGCCATCCCAAAACGCCCGATCGTCGATCAAGCGTGGACTTTTGGCGAGACATACGAACCGAGAGCGGACGGAACGGCAATCTTGACTATTCACCGTGCGCCGTATTGCGCTCTCACCTAAATACGGATCCCGAAAGTCCCCGATTACCGATCACGGAGAGAATTGCCGAAGATTCCTTTCAGGCATGAGGCAGTGCGGCCCACTGCGTCCGGGCACACGTATCGGCTTCCCGGTCCAGCCAAGAGCTATTGCGTCTGCCGTTTCCCGTCCACAAAATGAGTGGGAAACGGCAGACTGGCATTCGCGCGTTTGGCTGCTGCCGTAACGCGCTCTCACCTAAATACGGGGCGTCGGACCGCCCGAATACCGATCAGGGGAAAGAATCTCAAGATTCTTCCGGCAGGCAAGGATACGGCCGAATGGTGGAGTCTGCCGCGCGCGTCCGGTATTCAAGGGAGTCACGCGAGTGTTGCGGCGACCGGTTGCTCTCGTAGCGCGTTGCCACCCATGTACGGGGCGCCACACAACCCGAACACTGTCCACGGTGCAGCCGCTCACGTTGCCGTGCGTGACAACGGGAAGGGTCCCAGGGGCTCACACCCCGGGGACCCTTTCGATTGCCCGCTGTCAGGCAGTGTGCGGCGGCTCAGTGCTGCGGTAGATCAGTTCGTCGCGCACAGCGTCAAGAGACGCCGTTAACGCTCGCCATTCCTTGACCGCAGCGTCACGCGTGCGCTGCACCTTGGACGACGAGTGACGCGGTCCGCCGTACAGATTTTGCGCGGTCCGTCCGAGCACGCTGGTACGGCCGAGATCATCCGCTTGCTTCGCGATGTCCAGGACCGTGCTCAGAACCGGGAATTCTCGTCCGTCGCCCCACGCAGACCGGAAGATCGTTTCGCTCTGTCCCGACAGATATGGTGTTACTGCCAGGGTGGACAGCTTGTCCGCGTGCGGGATTCCGCGCGTGATCTGTGCGCCCGGAGTAGCGTCGACCGGCTCCGGTTTGACGTCCAGCCTGTACCCGTTTCGCGCGGCAGCATCGCGGACCGCCCAGTATTGGAGGGTTTTACGGGTCACGATGATCGTTTCCCCGTCCCTGCGGACGTACTGCCATGCGCACGCTTCGCGGGTTTCCACCCACACAGCCGAAACCTCGCAGGTTGCGATGATTTCGCGCAGCCGCTTCGTGAAGATCAAAACGGCATCCTGGGTGACGTCGTCGCTCACGTCATCCGTTCCGTACAGGGCGGACCCGCTACGCGCCACGGTGGCGCTTCCGTCCATCCGCTTACGGGACCGTGTGGAATCGACCGTGCGGCAGTATCCGCGCGCGATCCGCTGAAGTTCCGTAAAGTCCTCCGTCGTCACCCGTTTCATGTCTTCTGCCGTGACGTCTCCCACAGGCTTATTCGCCTGCATTCCCTTGGCGGGTAAATCGTTCACGATCCTCTCCGATCACTCGTGACGCGTACCCTCTACTGTCGCGTCCCTACTCTTCCATTCTCGCGCATTTCTGCTTCAATTCAAGGGTCATCGCCCAGTTTTCCCGATTCTTTACAGGAATTCAGACCGGCGGATAAATCAACATCACCGAGAAAGGGAAGGCCATCAAAAGCGAGTGAAGCAACGGCCAGGCGTTCAATACGAATCAAGCAAAGAGGAAAAGCGGGAATTGAGCGATCTAAACAGATAGTGAATATAAAGCCAATCGAGTACATTAATTACAACACCGCCACGGCGCATATGCTCCCTACCCTCAGCCGTCACCCCGTCTGTTGACGTGCCTACCGGCACCTCAGTTGCGCACAGCTCGGGAAGGGGGCAAAGGGGCGACCACCTGCGCCAAGGAGGGGCGCGAGGGCTACCGGCTTAGTAGGCAGATGTATTGGGAGATGTATTGGCACTGAAATTGGAAGCCCTATTGGCGAACACGTTTGGTAGTCGCGATCTTGCTAACTGCGGCAATCCGAACCGGGTGGGCCCGGGCGTCGGTGGAGCTGATGCGCCACCTCGGCCACGAGGCGGGCACCATCCCCCACGACCCTGACCGCCTGCTGGACCTTGCCGACGTCCTCGACGTGTTGCCCGATCCGCGCCGCCGGCAGGGCCGCCGTTACCGGCTCGGTCCGGTCCTCGCGCTGTGCACGATCGTGGTCCTCGCCGGCGCCACCACCCTCGCCACCATCGCACGGCATGCCGCCTACCTGCCCGACGAGGTCCGCCACTGCCTGGGGCTGCGGGCCGCACCGCGGGCGACCATGTTCGGCCGACTCCTGGCGCGTCTGGACGGCGTTCCGGACGACCCGCTGTTGTGCTCACACCGCGGAGACCGCCTCAGCCCGGACGCCGTTGCCCGCCTCGTCGCCAGGCACACCGCCACCGCGGCCATGACCTGCGTGTCCCTCCGCACCAAGCACGTCACACCCCACACACTCCGGCACACTGCCGCGATGGCCTTACTTCACGCCGGTGCCGATACCTCCGTCATCGCTCTGTGGCTCGGCCACGAGTCACAGGAAACCTCGATGATCTATCTGCACGCCGACATGACGCTCAAGGAACGTGCCCTCGCCCGGACCACACCACCCGACAGCAAGCCGGGCCGCTACACGGCTCCCGATGCCGTCTTCGCCTTCCTCGACAGCTTGTGACCTCGCTCGTTATGCCGAGCCCGATCGGCAGGCACCCCCAACTGGCCTGCACGGACTGTGTCAGCTCGGGATAACTCGCAGCGCGGAATAGTACGAGACCCTCCCCACTCGCTCCGAAGCCATGATCCACCTCGCCATGACCGACCTCATGGCCCGCCGCCTCACCGGCGAAGCCACCATCTCCTGGCACGGCCCGACATCACCGGACCAGCTCCGCATCTCGGGATGAAACAACGGGAGAAAACGACCTCTTAGCCCCTGGCCGTTATTTGGCTGCTCATACGTGGCTGTGCTGCCAGAATCCGGGGCATGAGCGACACCCCCGAACTGCCATGGCCACTACCCGACGAGCGCTTCCGCCACTGGGCCGGCCCGTTCGCCGACATGCACGACCTGGTCCGCGACCTCGTCATCCCGCCTGGCCTGCCCCAGGCCGCGGAAAGCGTCCTGACCACGGCGCGTGAGCTGATCCGCATGAGCTACTACCGCTACGAGTTCATGATGATCGGCGCCGCGACCTCCATCATTGCCATCGAGACTGCGCTCTCCGACCGCTACGGCAAGGGAACCCTCGCCGATCATCTGAAGAAGGCCCACGCCGACGGCCTGATCACCGAGGAGCAGTACGACCTCCTCGACAGCTGCGGTCGGCCGATCCGGAACAAGTACGCCCACGGGGACCTCACTCACGCCGTGCTGACCCCGCCGCTAGCCGTCGGGATGGTCCACACCTCGATCACGATCCTCGCCCAGCTGCACGCACCACCCGGACCGTGATTCGGGCCCCTTGGAGTAGCCCTACAATCCCGGCATGGCCCAAAAGAAGGTTATTACCTACACGGACGATGTCACCGGCGAGGAATCCGAGGACATCACCAAGCACACACTCCTGCTCGACGGAGCCGGGGTAGAGATCGACCTCACGTCGGAGAGCCACGATCGGCTGATGGAAGTCCTCCGCCCCTACTTGCACGCCAAGAGCGCTCGTCGAGTCCGCGGAAGCGTTTCTTCTGGCGGCGCGGCACCCAAGCGCAGCGGTACGGCAGCGTCCGGCAGCGGGGACACTGCGAAGATTCGCGCCTGGGCGAAGGAGAACGGCTACGAGGTCAATGACCGCGGCCGAGTCTCGGCCGAAGTGCGGAGCGCCTACGACAAGGCGAATTCCTGACCCCTGCTCAAATACCTGAGACGCCCGGCTATTTTCCTGGCTAAATCGCTCTGCTCGGGGCTGGCGTGAGTGACCTCTCCCTGTCCCTGGGCCCGCGGCCGTCGGCTGCGAGCCCCTACTTCTCGTCGAGGCCAAATACCCCTGAGTCCGCTCGATTTGGCTACGCACGCGACCCAAATGCCCGAGCTGTCGTCAGAGCATGACGCAGCAGACCGAGGACTGGACGCTCCAGCGGGTAACCGAGGCGGAGGCCGCCGCGCTCCGCCGGTGGGCGGAGCGCATGGGACGACCGGTGCGTGGTCCCCACAGACTCCCCTTGCAGACGATCACCGGGTACGCGTTAGCTCTCTCCCTAGGCGAGGTGCGCGAGCGAGAGTACCCGGTGTACCAGGGGGCCTGCGTTCTCATCTGCCGGGTTGGATGAGGTCGAGTGCGTGGTCGGGGTGTGACTTGTAGTAGTCGGTGGCGTGGGCGGTGTTGGTCCAGCCGGTGAGGCGGCCAGGGCGATCGCGAGGTTGCGGAAAGTGGCCATCGCGCGGGGCCTGTTCCCGGTGCGGATCTTGGAGGCGTCCTCGGCGAGGGTGGTGTCCCGGACGTGGTGATGGGCCTCGATGTGCCAATGCTCGCGGACCGCCCGGGCGAGCTGGGCGTCGGTCGCGGAGAACGCGTCGTGGCTGGTGACGGCATACACGTGCTCGATCTGGATCTTCCCGCTGTTCAGGTCGCGCCGGCGGCGGGTGACCTTGATCGCCTGGGCGGCGTGCGGGAGCCGCAGCCGGCGTGGAACCTGGACGGCTTTGAGGCGGCGGATCTCGTCACGGCCGTGCCCCTTCTCCCGGCTGGCGTGGCCGAGGGGGATCTGGTTCCAGGGCAGCGACTTGAGGAAATCGTGCAGCAAGGAGCGCAACACCGTCGAGCGGTGCATCGCCCGACTCAAGCAGTGGCGCGGCCTCGCAATGCTGACGGATAAGCTCGCCATCGCCTACCAGGCCGCACTCCACCTTGCTGCCATCCTCATCTGGACCCGGCGCTGAGCAAGGCGTTCGAAGGATTCGTCAGACAAGCCCATGGACGACGAGTCGATTCTGTTCTCCGTCAAAGATGCCGACCAGGACGTTGGCCTCCTGCCGGTCCCCACCGAAGAGACCCCGCTGGTCGACGTGGACGATCAGAATGTCGTGGCTGTCGATCACCTCGGAGATGCCCCGGGTCTCGATCGTGTCCGACCACGCGTCCAGGTTCCGACCAAACCACTCCGCCAGCCCGCACGGCTCGGCAACAGCATCCCAGAAGTCGTTGAGTGTCTCGATCGGCCGACCGCGCAGATCAACGATCAACTCGCTATACGTCATCGCAGCAGACTAACCAGCCCCCACCACGATGCACTCACCGATCAAAGAGATGGGCTCTAGTTGTGGAATCATGGCAACTGAGAGGAAACTGAGGGGGTTGACCTTGGCTGACGTGCTGATCAGGCGCGGAGTTGCCGGACTGCCGAGCGTGTCCCGCTCGGATGTCCCCGGGAACTACCCGTACGAAGCGATCAGGGTGGCGAAGCTCATCCGAGCCGCCGGCTTGACCGTCGAGTTCGAGGACGAGAAGCCTGATCGCACCTACCTGACCCACGACGCCGCCGAGTTCTGGTTGCCGATCATTGAGTTCGCCAGGGACGTCGGGAAAGAGACCCTGATCGCAACGCTGACTGGCTTGGTCTCCTCCTACGCGACGATGAAGATCCTCAGGCGGGGCGATTCGTCCGGCGAAGAGGTGACTGTTCCGTCCCCCGTTCTGCACGTGGAGGTAGCCCGGCAGGGTGACCTGACCACCAAGCTGGTGCTGGACGGCCCGGCCGACTCGGTCCTCGAAGCGATCACCAGGATCGAGAGGTGGGGTTCTGAGGATGAGCGCCGTCAGCTCCCCGAGGGATGAGAGCGAAGTCTTCCAGCAGTGCCAGGTCGACCTTGAGCAGGCCAAAGCTGCACGCCACCCCGATCCAGCTGCGCTAGAGATCCTGCGGCGGCTGAGGGGGGAGCTGCGGCAGGTAATGGACCGTTCCGAAGAGCACGACCTTGCCCTCTTCGACCGAGCTCATGAGCTGCTGGACGAGGTAGGCGGATTGCTGAGGCGGGGCTATCCGAAGGCTTGCACCATGGCCTACCGCGACGGCGTCTACTACCGGGAGTGTCCAGTCGATCTTGGGCATCTTCGGGTCGGGTTTAGCGTGGAGACACGCGTGGACGAGTGGGAGTGCTCGATTTGCGGACTTGATCCTGACGAATGTGATCACATCCCCGGTGAGTCGTACGAAGGCCGTAAGTGCCTTGTCCTCATCACGAAGGCCCAGCTCCTGGCAGTGGCCCTCGTAGCTAACCCGAGGTTCCGGGATGCGCGCTTCGGCAGCCTGCAGCTCGGCACGTCTACCGAGCTGCGTGCTGCTCTTGGGCCGAATTTTCGGCCGGGAGTGAGGCTCAGCTGCGATAAGTGCCTTGCGGGATGCCACGGCCTCAACCGAAACTTCGGTGGGTCGACACACGGCTGATCGACAGTAACTGGCCGGACGAGACTCGGCGCTGCCGCAGAGTCGCGCTTCCGCGTGCTGGTCGTTCTCGTGGTGTACCCACGAGCTGCTTCACCCCCGTGCCGGTGACACCAGCTCACCGCCACTTCAAGGAGACAGCCTCTAGGCGCTGCGGGGCGTCCGGGGCGTCTTCTTCGCCGTGATCTTCCGTCTGACGTCGCCGTTGCCCATACGGTCCTCCAGTCGGTGCGAGCACCGGTCCCCTCCGTTGAGGCCGGTGGGTCCGAATGCGGGCCAACTCGCCCGTGCGTGATCCCAGTTGGGTCGGGCCCTCATGCACCACCCTGTCGATTTCCGGGGCCTGAAACTCACGCGGCCCTCGAAAGCACTACTCAGAGATCGGTTCCCTAAGCGGAATGCGAATGCGACATGAGTGCAAGCGTTCGATGAATTTCCCGTGAGCTGGGGCAACAGGGCCACCAGGGACAGTTCATGGCGCACATCACACTCGTCTCGCTGGCGAGCAGATACACGGCTAAGGACTCCCGTCAGCTCCGGGCGACTGTGCGCCGAACCGATCCGCCGTCACCCGATCGAGGGGCGGGGTGGGGCCGCACCTTGGCCGTCTCCCGCTACCAAGTGACGGGGAGTTGCGAAAGGCTGCAGACCCGGCTTCCGCTGGTCCACGTGAGGTCCTTCGCTGTGCCCGCGAGCGCGAGACCGGGCAAGCCCCGAATCACCGACCCAATGGCTACATGCAGCTCGACGCGTGCCAGGTTGGCGCCCAGGCAGTAATGCGGGCCGTGCCCGAAGGCGACGTGCTTGGTGTCGGTGCGCCGGATGTCGAACGTGTCCGGGGCCGGGACGTGCCGAGGATCGAAGTTCGCGGCCACGACAGGGGCCAGGACGGCCTGGCCCTGGCTGACGGTGCCCCCGGACGGGAGCGACACGGTTTCGGTGGCCACGCGCAGCAGCCCTCCGTGGCCGGGGACTTCCATGCGGAGGATCTCTTCGACCGCATCGGGCAGGAGCGCTGGATCATCGCGGAGTGCGGCCAATTGGTCTGGGTGCCGCAGGAGGGTGAGAATGCCGCGGCCGATGACATTGCCGGTGGTCTCGTGTCCCGCGACGATGAGCCCTCGCACCATGCGCGCCAGCTCCTCTTCACTGAGCCGGTCGTCCGCGTCGTGGGCGTTGATGAGGTCGTCGAGCAGATCCTGACCTGGGGCTTTGCGGCGCGCGGCGACGAGAACATTGACGTAGGCGGCGAACTCCGCGGCGGCCTTGGAGCGTTCCGGTGCCGAGACGGTGCTCGTGGACAGGAAGGTGTCCGACCAGCTGCGGAATTGCGGGCTGTCCTGGGCCGGGACGCCGAGCAGCTTGCAGATGATGTCGATCGGGAGCGGGAAGGCGAAGGACGCCATCAGGTCCGCCGGGGGTGACCCGGCGCGCATCTCCGCCAACAGCTCGTCCGCGACAGCTTGGATGCGGGACCGCCAGCTCTCGGCCCGCCGGGGGGTGAAGGCCGCCTGCACGATGCGCCGCAGCCGGGTGTGGTCGGGCGGGTCCATGTTGACCAGCGCGTGCGGGTCGTCGGAGAGGTCGGCGTCAGGCAGCATGCGCGGGGCGCCCGGGTAGCGCAGGTTGCGGCTGAAGCGCGGGTCTGCATGGACTGTGCGCACGTCGTCGTAGGTGGTCGCCAGGAGCGCTTCGTCACCGCTGGGTAAGACCACGGGGGCCAGCGGGCAGGTACGTCGCCTGCTGGTGTAAGCCTCGGGCGGGCCGCCGTGAGGGCCCGACGGGAAGGGAAACGTTGTCTCATCGTGGGATGTCTCGGCGTCTGGCACCGTTGAGCTCCTCCCTTGCGAGCGCTCGACTCGATCCGGCGGTCTATCTGATGGACCGTCAACTACCTTCGAGAGTCCTGAGGTTCGCTGAAGTCGTCAAGGCCGCGGCGCCTGCGAATGATCGTGGTGAGATGCTCTTCATGCTTGGTTGCCCAGGTGCCGATGGGGGCCAAGGCTGCGAGGAGGGCGTAGCCGGACGCGGTGAGGGTGCAGCGTGCGGTCGAGGCGAACTGGCCAGCGCGGGGCTGGTGGTTGATCAGTCCGCTCTCAACCAGCCGGTGCAGGGTGTCCCATAGGACCTTCTCCGAAAGGGTCCGATCTCCGGTGATGTCCCGGTTTCTCGCGATGCCCGCGTTGATCGCGACAGCGACGCCGGTGGGGTGCTGCGGCCCTTTGCTCAATTGGCAGATGACCGAGAAACTCCATCGGAGACGCAGCACGACCAGCGCCATGCCGACGCCGCGCCAGTAGTCCTGCTCCAGGCTCAGCGGGAACGGCCCGGACGTTGCGGGATTGACCTCCCCTTGAGGCAGCTCTCGGTGCTTCCGCAAAGTGATGGTGAGGTGATCAAGGTGGTCGCGTGTCCATGCAGCGATACCGTGCACGGCTGTGAGCAGCTCCTGGCTCATCGAGGTCAACTCCCGTGGAACGACGCCATTCGCTGGGACGGCGTCGGTCTTGCGGACGATGAGTCCTTCCACTTCCATCCGGTGCAACGTCGTGAAGAGTGTCTTCTCATGGAGGACGCGGGCGCCCAGCAGATCCACGTTGCGCGCGTTGCCGTCGTTGATGAGGTCAAGCAGTTGAGCTGGTCTGAGTGGGCCGCTTCGGAGGGCGACGAGGACCGCGTAGGTCCAGCGATTGCGGAGCAACTCAAGAGACATACCAATCCCCCGTAGCTGCCTTAAGTCCGCATCCATCGATGAAACACCTCCATATCAACTCGCTCGAAATCTCACAAAGAGACCTTCGCGAGAAGTGAATAAATTACTAGGACGCAACTCCTGTACATGATCGGAAGTTGACGGCTGGGGTCACAGCAGGCCGAGGCGTTCTGCCAAATTTGCAATATCATCGTCGGGTGTCGTCACTGCCCCAGCGAGGCCTGCAACGAGTCGCCTGCCGTCTGGGTTGAAGGCAATCGTTTCTGCCGAGGCCTTTACCGAGTCCAGGAGAGCCCCCCGAGCTGCATCGCGATCGCCAGCCTTGTCATAGGTGCGCGCCAGGTCAATAAAGTGGGTGGCCCGACGGTTACTTGACGGCATTTCCTTCGGGTCCAAATCGGCGGCGCTGGTAACCGCGTCGGACGTTCTACCGCATTCCATATTCACCGCCACTGCATAAATTCCGACATTGACGGCACTGAACATCGTTTCTACATCGACGTGTCTGCCGATTTCGGCCGAGACTCGCTCGGCTTCGTCCCAGTGGCGCCAGGCATCAGCGGTTCGGCGGTCGCCTGCGGCGCCCATGGCAGCGAACAGCAGAAGGGCTCCGCGCACTGATGCATCGCTGGTCGAGGCGGGGCGTGCGACATGACGCAACGCAGTGAGAGCCGTCTCCTCTGCTTCGAGAGGTTGCTGTGCCGTGAGAGAGGTCATGGCCGAGCCCCATCCGGCCAGGGCCATGAGCCGGGCATCATCCGACATGTCTGCGGCCAGCAGTGCCCGGTCGGTGAATTGGACGGCCAAGTTCAGCGCTCGTACTCCGTAGGCGAAGCGTTGACCGATGAGGTAAACCCTCGTGGCGATCGCGTACGCTTTTCGACGCTGGGCGCCGGTAGTTGCCCGGGTCAATGCTGCGGTATCGCGGAGGAGACCAGGAAGTAGAAGGCCGAGTTGGGTGTTCTGCGTCCGCGAAACATGCCAGGCGTCCCAGGCATGCCGGATCCGGCGCTCCAGATGCGCTGGCGAACCAGGCGGTGCATCCGGAACGAGATCGAGAAGCGAATGCGTGAGCGCGTGACGGATCTCCGGAACCGCCGGGTGCTCCGGCATCTCAAGTGCCGTTGCGGTGAAACGACGCCCGACGAGCGCACTCAGGTCGTCGATACGCATGGCACGGGCCAGATCGATGAGATTGTCCAGCCGTAGAGCCCCGCGTCCCTCCTGCTCCAACAGGCCCAGCCACCGCTCGGTGCGGTCAACCAACTGGGACAGGTGTCTCCGCGAGAGCCCCCGCCGGCGGCGCTGTCGCTCCACCCTCTCTCCGATCAGCCTGGCGAGATCGTCACCAGCGGGCTCCGGAATGGCCGTCACCCCCATGGCACAATCTGGACTCGACGCCCATCGCGCGAATTGGCGGGGTCGGCGGCAGGTGACTGAGTGCGATCACCGCTTCGAGGAGAGCAGGGAACGCAACGTGGGTGCCACGGAAGGCAAGGGGCCGGTGCTGTACGTCGTGGCGTGCGGCGGATACCCGGCAGAAAACCTGCCGTCCCTGGTGGAGCGGGCCGTGGCCGACCGTTGGGACGTGTGCGTGATCGCCACGCCCAAAGGTCTGGATTTCCTTGATGCACCCAGGCTTCGCGAGCTGACCGGGCATCCTGTCCGGTACGACTACAAACAGCCGGACGACCCCGATGTACTGCCGCCGGCCGATGTCTTCCTGATCGCACCCGCGACGTTCAATACGATCAACAAGTTGGCCGCCGGCATTTCGGACACGCTGGCGCTGGGCCTGCTGAACGAAGCCATCGGCGCCGGCAAGCGGGTGATCGCCGCGCCCTGGCCCAACAGGGTGTTGGCGCGACGACTCCCTTTCCAGAGGAGCGTCGAGAGCCTGCGCGGCGAGGGTGTCACCTTCATCCTCAACCCTGACACCTTGCCGGTGCCCGCGTCGGGGCGGCCTGGCGCGGAGGCCTTCCCCTGGAGCGAAGTCCATCAGGAGCTGGCCAACGTACGGCGCGACGCCGTGAGTTGAGGAACTACAACGGCGCACGGCATCACCCGTATTGCTCCTCCGGGAAGCCAACTGAAGGTCGCTCGGTGAGACGTGAGGGGCACGCATGTCGCCCAGGAACCCTTCACACTCGCGCCTGGCCCGGCAGCGCCGCCCATACGCCCCGGCCGTCCCCGCCCTCGGCCGGGCCTACCCCCCAGCACTCCGACACCGTTTTGACGAGCATCAGTCCGCGGCCCTCCTCGTCATCGAGGCCGGCTCGCCGCGGGCTGGGGGCAGAGTGGCCGTTGCCGTCATCTGTCACCTGGATCACCAGTTGGTCTGATGTGGCGACCAACTTGCACGTGATCACCCGGCTGATCGTGTGGACAACGGCGTTGGTGAACAACTCGCTCACGACGAGAGCCGCGACGTCGCAGCCGTCCGGGTCGATGCCCCAGGTGCTGAGCTGTTCCGTCACGCGGTGACGGGCTTCGCCGACGGACCTACCGTCAGCTGGCAGGACGAAGGCAGTGCGGCGTGCGCTGCTGCCGAGATCGGGGGGTGCGCCTCCCGTTGTGGTGGCGTCGGTCAAGGCCACGGCTGAGTCCTAACGTGGGGGAAGTGCCGGACGCGACCGTGCGACGTGAAGACCGCGACGGTATCGCGGTCTTGGGGAAAGCAATAAGTGCCCGCAGCCAGCCGATTCGGGCTCGTGGTGCGAGCAAATAGCTTGAGGCTTGCGGGCATGGTGAGGCGCAAGCGAGATGAGCGGCGCACAGCATCCGGAGCGGGCCACCCGGCAGCCTGACTCCCCGGCCACCTGCGGCCGGTGCCTGCCGTCGAGCGCGAGTGAGCTTGGTCACCCAGCAACTATGGCGCCACACCAGTCACTTGGCAACCCCTCACATCGCACCGTGCATAGTTGAGTTGTGCGGTCTGTAAACCTCGTGGAGCGTCATGGCAGACTGCTCGGTGACTGGGTGGTTCAAGGAGGTAGGCGACGTGAGCGAGCCGCGTTCGGCCCCGACCGTTCTGCAGATGGTGCTCGGCAGACGGCTACAGGTGTTGCGGTCGAACGCAGGCCTGACGGCGCAGGACGTCGGAAAGAGGCTGCGCCAGGCCCATACCACGATCACCAGGATGGAGCGGGCCGAGGTCACCCTGAAGTGGGCGACGGTCAAGGTGCTGCTGGAAATCTACGGGGTCGAGAACGATGAGGCCGCCGAGTTCCTTGACCTTACGGACCAAGCCAACAAGCCTGGCTGGTGGCAGGGTTATCGCGACGCATTGCCCGATTGGTTTGCGGTGCACGTCAGCCTGGAGAACTCGGCCACGCGCATGCGTGGCTACGAGCCGCACGTTGTACCAGGGCTCCTCCAGACCGCGGACTACGCCCGCGATGTCCTGCGCCTGGGCTTGCCCCGCGTGGAGCCGGACGAACTGGACCGACGCGTAGCGCTGCGCATGGAGCGCCAGGCGTTGCTCACCCGCCACGATCCGCCGGAACTGTGGATCATCATGGACGAGACCGTGCTGCGACGGCCCGTCGGCGAGCCAGAGGTCATGCAGGCCCAGGTCGATCGCCTGATTGAGGCGACGGACCTGCCGAACGTGACGCTCCAGGTATTGGAGTTCACCGCTGGGCTGCACCCGGGCGCATTCGGGCCTTTCACCGTGTTCCGTTTCCCGATGCAAGATTTTCCGGACGTCGTTTGCATCGACAGCCTCAGCAGCGCGCGCTATAGCGAAGAGCCACTTGAAGTCGCACTGCACCGTGAGGTCATAGACAGAATGAGCGCCCAAGCACTACCAATGGAACGGACCAGGAACTTCCTGGTCGGCATTCGCAAGGAGCTAGACTCATGAAGCACGTCATAAATGCCGCCGAGGATTTGGGAAAAGAGAATTGGCACAAGCCCTGGAGCGGCAGTAACGGCGGGAACTGTGTCGAAGCGAAAAGGCTCGACGACGGACGCGTGGCATTGAGGCAGTCTGAAGATCCCAGTGGGGTCGCCCTGATCTGGCCTGCCTCCGTGATCGCCGAATTCATCACGGGAGCCAAAGCTGGAGTGGCCGACTTTCTGCTCACTTGATGCGCGAGTTAATTTGGTGATTTATTTCTGGAACTTGATGACCACGTCGCACTTCGGCAGCGGAGGACTGAAATGACCGGCACTGAGTTTGGTGCGGACGAGATCGACACCAGCCAGCCCCATCCGGCTCGCATGTACGACTGGTACCTGGGGGGAAAAGACTGGTATCCCGTCGACGTGGAGGCGGGGGAGAAAGTCGCCTCTCTCTTTCCCGGCATCAAAGAGGGAGCGAGGTCCAATCGCGAGTTCATGCATCGAGCCGTCCGCTTCCTGGCGGGCAACGGAATCCACCAGTATTTGGACATAGGGACTGGGATCCCCACCAAACCGAATCTGCATCAGATCGCCCAGGAGATCACGCCCGCCGCCCGTGTGGTGTACGTGGACAATGACCCTATTGTGCTGCGGCACGCTGAGGCGCTACTGCGAGGCACACCAGAAGGTCGCACGGCGTACGTTCAAGCCGACGCCAGGGAGCCCGAGAGAATCATTTCTCAGGCACGAGAGCATCTCGACTTCGAGCAGCCGATCGCACTGTCGTTGGTGGCACTGATGCATTTCTTGTCAGACGAATACGACCCGTTCGGGATCGTCAGTGAACTGCTGGGACCAATGGCCCCTGGGAGCTATCTGGTGCTTTCGCATGCCACGGGTGACTTCGACCCTGAGACATGGGATCGCATTGTCGAAATCTATCGCAGCGGCGGGACTCCAGCGCAGGTGAGGTCGCAACGGGAGGTTTCCAGGTTCTTCGAAGGGCTCGACGTTTGTGATCCCGGTATCGTGGCGTCTACGCGCTGGCATCCCAACCTTGAGATGCAAATTCGCGGCGAGCGGGTTCCGGTGTATGTGGGGGTTGCTCGTAAGGTGTAAATATTGTGACCCTTGAAATCCGGTTGTGGTGTGTGCGCCCGCGAGGGTCTCCCCGGTGGCGACGCAGCACTCCGGGTACTTCAAGGTGGCCGTCTGCTCGTCGGCGGGATGCACGGCATTCTTGGCGTGCTTCACCTTCACGCACGCCCCGGGTCGTACCCGAGGGTTGAATCTCGTCATCGTCGCAGCACCCCGTCGTCTCATCCGCGACTTCATCGCCGGACGAGTTGCAGTACCCGCAGATCGATGCGCCCGCAGGGACAGTCATGTACAAGGCTTCCTGCGCGCTCCGGCATCACTTCCGCGGCGGCTCTGTGTACTGACCTTGAAGTTACGTCGGTGCGTTGGTGTATGCCAGAGGCAGTGTTGCTGTCCCTCGCAGGTTCACCACCCTGCTCCTGAGCCAGTTAGCCGGTCGGCGGCCGGTGCTTTGGCCAGTTTCAGGCACGGAGACCTTGCCTCAGCGAAGGAGTTCGCCGTGCCATGTCTGTCGCCCGTGCCGTCCGTGAACATGTCGCTCGGCAGGGAGCGTGGAAACCACGAAGCGATCATTCCTGCGCTGGATGCAGGCGCTCAGGATCGGTGCGTAGCGCTCCATCCCTCACCTCGGGTACAGGGCGTTCCGCCCCACACCCTTCGAGGTACCGACGGCCCCTTCCGCACCCACGAAGTCCCCAGCCATGCCCGCAGCTAGTTCCATCGAATGCAGCAGTGGACGTCCGAGGGAGAATTCCGTGTCCGATCACATAAGCCGCTGGTCGCGACACGGACCCCAAGGTGATCAAGAACAACCCATCGGCGGAGATGGGGAGCGCGTTCAGGCGCATCCTTCCACCATGACACCGGACGACTGTCGATTCCTCGGGCGCATTCACGATGTCCGCCATTTGGTAAGTGGCGAATGGGCATGGGACGTTCTCGTAACTCTTCATCGCGGGCCGATGCAGTACACGAGTCTCCTGGATGCTATCCGCGCTCAAGACAGCGACACAGGCTGGCCTGGCAAGAAACACCGTCGACTTCAGGACAGTCCTCTAAACCGGACGCTGCGACGGCTTGAACAGGGAGAATTGATATCACGTCACCGCGAGCACGATTTTCCTTACCGCGCGACGTACGAACTATCGGCCGCAGCAAAGGAGTTGCTCGCTGCAATGGCACCGTTAGCCATGTGGGCCGAGACGCACACTGACCTTGTGGACCGTACTCGGCAACGGCGACATGCTGAGGACGGCACAAACTGCTGAAGACGGGTGGCACTCTCGTGACTCCGCCGGCTACGGGCGGGGGCACCGGGACAGCTCGCGCGGCAGGCGAATCTGTTACCTGGCCCTCCGACCGCTTCTCCCCTGGTCTGTCGACTGCGGGTGTTGGAGGGGGGCGTACAGGGCCGTGGTTTCCGGACTCGGCTGTTCGTCAATCTCGGCGAGCTTGGTTGTGAGGAGTGTGAACGTACGGGCGACGGCGTCGTGTTGCCCAAGGTGGGCCTGGAAGCGGGCGATGTCGCGGTAGATGGCCTCGTTGTAGGGGTCGAGGGTGCGAGCGCGTTCCAGCAGAGCCAGTGCCTGCTCGGGTTCACCGCGCAGGATTCGTACCAGGGCGCTGACGGCGTCCAAGACGTCGCGGCGGAGGGCTTCGCGGGGTCCTTCGAGCCATTCGGCGCTGAGGTCGGCGGCGAGGTCGCCGGAGTAGAGCTCGACGGCGCGTTCGACCGCAGCGCGACGTCGCTCGTCATCGCTGCCGTGGCGGCTGGCCTGCAGGGCATCCCTCAGCTGCCATAGGTCAACCGTGATCAGGTTTCGGTCAAGGGCGTAGTGGCCATCGGCGTGGATGGTGATGTCGCTGAGTGCGTCGTGGGTGGCGGTACGCAGCGCTCGGCGCAGTTGGCTCAGTGTGGCGTGGAAACTGTTGTAGGGGCGGTCCTTGGGAGCCTCGGGCCAGATCGCGGTGGTCAGCGACTCGCGTCGGGCTCCGTCCTGGTGCACGGCGAGGTAGGCCAGGACTTCGCGCTGCTTGGGAGCGAGCGCGGCGCTGAGGTCGGCGTGCTCGTCTCCGTCGTGTTGGTGATGCGTCAGGTGCATCCGGCCCAGGACGGTCAGCCTCAACGGCTCTGCTGCGGTGTGCGCGTGCCACCCCGATAGGCATGCGTCGCTGTTCCCGGGATGGGCGGCTGCTGGTGTGTCAGAGTGCCGCGGCTTTCGGAGATCGTCAGGTGTCCGGTCATCAGAGCCGCGGGAGGCCGAGGACGTGCCCGACGCGCGCGTGGCCGGCGTCGTGGTCGGAGAGAGTCGTTCCCGTGGATTGGGGTGGGTTCGTGCCTGTTCTCGGCGCTCGGCTCTGCTGGGCACTGTCGAGCCGGAGTCGTCGTCCGGCGGCGGTTCACGGCTGCCCGTGGGTGGCTGTGCGAGACGCCGGCGCGGCTTCTTCTGCACCGGACTGGAGGTATCTGGGCTGTGCTCCGATCGCGGCGGCGATTTGGGCTCAGCGACGGAGGGTGTCGTCGTTCGGACTCGTGAGGCTGACGGCTGTGCTGCCGGTTCAGCGTCGCGTAGTAGATAGAGCAGGGCTTGGCCATCGGTGGCCGGCAGGGTGAACAGGCTGGCGCCGCTGAGTCTGTCGGCGACGGACGCGCTGGCGGCCGCTACGGTGCCGTCCTGTCGCACGCGTGCGGTTCCTCCGGGGCGCCACTGTCCAAGGAGCACTCCGGCCAGGCCGAGAGCGGAGCCGTTGTCCAGGATGGCCTGCAGACGGCGCTCCGCACGCACAGCGGGCGTTGCTACGAGCACCAGTTCGGCGCGGGGCGTACTGGCACTGTCAGCGACGGTGGTGTGATCGGGCGCGAGTCGCGCGCGGCTGAGGAGTTCGCGCTCCAGTGTGTCCAGTGCGGCGTCCAGGTCGGCGACGATCCGCAAGCGGTCCGAGTTTCGCGCATCAGCGAGGTTCTCCCCGAGCAACTGGCGGGCATCGGTAGCCGGGACGAGGAGCTCCACGTGGCGGGCGGCGGGCTGATGGTGTTCGGCGAGCAAGGCGACCAGCAGCGCGCGGATGGCACCGTAGGCGCCGGGACCGACCAGGCCAAGGCCGCGCGTTCGGGCGAGATCCCAGGCTAGCTCCTGGCCATCCTTGACGCCGATGACACGCTCCTCGGCGGACAGTGTCCGCGACGCGGCGGCTGTTGAGGGCGCGCTGGATGCGTTGCTGGACGTCGTCCTCTCTGCGTTGGCGCTGTCGTCGTCATCTTCTGGGATGTCTGCCTGGTCACGGGCGAGGAGCAGGGCCCGGACCACAGGGGCGGTGGCCAGATCACTGCGGTCCCCGCTACCGGGCCGGTAGCGGAGCCTGCGCCGCCGCCGCGCGGTGATCACGATCCCTGCCACGAGGGCGGCCAGCCCGGCGCTCACGAAGGCACTTGTCGGCAGACTGATGCCAAGGTTCGAGCCGTTCCGTGGGGCATGAGTGTGGGAGCCGTGCGAGGGAGCGCCCGGGGTGCGGGGCGGTGTAGTTGTGTCCGAGGGGGCTGGGGTGCTCGGGGTCGTGGGGGTGCCCGTGCCTGAAGACGCGGACGGGGACGGCGTCGCGCTGCTGGGGGGCTGGTCCTGGTGTCGGGGCGGACCGACGTGAGGTGGGCGGGTGGGCAGGGAGAGGACCCAGCCGGGGTGGATCAGGTTGGGATTGGTCAGGGCGTGTCCGTCTGGCTGTGGTCGTCCCCGGTTGAGGGCGTAGATCTGCGGCCAGCGGCTGCCGTCTCCCAGGGTGCGCTCGGCGATGCGCCACAAGCTGTCGTGGATGCCGTCACGAGGGGCGCGTACCTCCACTGTCTCCGCCGGGCGCTGCGGCCCACGTTCGGCGACATCGGCGCCGAGCTCGTTGACCGTCGTCAGCACTGTGGCTTCCTGGGCTGGTCCGCTCCGCCCAACGGTGGCTGGCTGGATCACGCTCGCCGCAGCAGCGGGAGGGCCGGCGGGCGGGGGTGCGGTGGGGCGCATGGACAGCAGAGAGACGATGATCGCCCCCACGAGCACTGTTGCCGCCGCCTGGAGCGGACCGGTGTGCGGTGGGGCGGATCGAGGGAAGGCGCGGATCTCGGCCGCGGCGGCGCGAACGACGTCGAGGGCGAACAGCCCCCAGATCGGCCAGAGGACGCAGGCCAAGGCGTTCAGCAGGAAGTGGACGCTCATCGGAGCCAGCAGCGTGGCGCCGATGTCGGGCCAGGTGGGGATGTGGTCCGGCAGCGGCCAGCCGATGTAGCGCATCAGCCCCCAGGGAACGCCCGCAAGCAGGGTGGCGAGGGCGATCGCCGCGACCAGGCCACGCAGCACCAGTCCGGTTCTCCGCAGCAGTCCGGTGCATCGCCAGATCGGCCGCGGACGGCGGGGTACGGGGCGGCGGGCGGCCATCGCTGGACCTTCTCAGGGCTCGGGGAGATTGACACCGTGGACGGGATGCGCGGTGCCGGTACCGGTCACGGTCAGGGAGTCCATGCCGAGGACGCCGAGCAGGTGGGTGCGCTGCCGAACCATGACGGTCACCGTCACCGTGTCGGCGGTGACCGTGACGGTGCCAGAGTCTCCGGTGGTGACGAGGTGTTCCTGAGCCCGAGTTCGGGCCCGGTCGGGCACCAGGCGCACGATGTTGTGGTTGCGGTAGGCGGCCAGGTCGAGGGCCTGGGCTCCGGCTCGGGCCGCTTCCTGGGCTTCGCCGAGGGCACGGACCTTCGCCGCGAGGGCGAGGCCGCCGTCCAGGAGCAGGCCGGCGAACATCACGACGGCGACGGCGACGTTGACGAGGAAGGCGGTCACTTGGCCGTGGTCATCGCAGACCCGGACGCGCAAGCGGGCGACGACTCCAGTGGGTGGGCTCACGAGCGGTCACCCTCCAGCGGTGTTCGTGGTGCTGCGGTGGACATCGACCGGCGAGGCGAAGCGTGCGGTGAACGTGGTGGTGCCGGGCACCCGCAGCAAGGCCAGGTCGTGCAGGTCGACGGTGCAAGAGAGTGTGACGCTCACCGTGGAGCCGGGTTGTAGCGTGCCGCTGATGGCGACGGTGACGGGGCGGCAGGTCACCCCCGCTTCGCTCAGGGCCGCCTCTGCGGTGGAGCGGGCGTTCGCGGCAGCGGCCGACGGGCTGCGGCTCACCGTGACGGCGCGGGCCGCTTGGTGTGCCGCGTCCTCGATCTGAAGTCGGGCGTCGGGCACCCGTCCGCAATAGTTCAGGAACGCCAGCATCAAGATCAACACGGGGATGCCCAGTATCAGTTCGAGTGTGCCGCTTCCGGTATCGCGCGGCAGCCCGGTGCGCTCACGGCGGACCTGCTTATACGCTGCCGAGCATGCAGGGGGTGTACCTATGGGCCGTTTCACGGCGCGACCCCAGCGGCTGTCTGAGCTGACACAACGCCTCTCACCCAGTCGGTTCGCGAACCTAAGGCTGCAGACCCCCGCATCACGAGGCGCCTCCGCTTGGGTTCCCCGCTCCCATCACTTCGGAATTCGTGAACCCACGAGCCACAGGGCGGAACCGCTCGACCGGGCCGGCTGTGTGGGCGCGGACCGGCAGGTGCAGGAAGGGGATGACGCTGCTGGCGGTCCCGGTGATGCGGACGTCGGCGCGTTCGGCGCCGCGGGTGACGTTGACATGCACCCCGCGCAGCGGTCCGCGCCCGAGCTGGTCGAGCACGCGTTGCGCCTGATGGTGCCCGCCCGCGGCGGTGCCGTCCTCGACCCGCGTGACCGCCAGGGCGTGGGCCGTGGTGGCCTGGGCGATGTGGGCAGCATGCCACCAGAGCGTGGCCTGAGCGAGCAGCATCACGAGCGTGAAGAGGGCCGGAACGATGTAGACCATCTCCACGGTGACGGCGCCACGGTCTTCTCGGCAGAGCCGCCTCAGCAGGCGTACATCGACGTAGGGACGAAACGGGAGGCGTCCCCGGCGTTGTCTGTCTGTGGTGAGCACCATGGGGGTACTCCTACTTGAAGGGGATGTTGCGGGCGGCCGCCAGGATCTGCGGGCCGAACAGCCCCGTCACCGTCAACGCGAGCCCGGCAAGGAAGGCTGTCCAGATGACAAACTCCGGGGTCACACCGCCCCGGTCGTCGTACGCATGGCTTCGCAGCACGTTGACTGTTCGGGACCAGATCGATGTGAACAGGGACACGGCTCTTTCCTTTCGGCGTTCGGCGGACCTACGGGCCTTTCAAAGGGCGGCAGTTATCTGGGCGAGAGCGGGATAGAAGACGAAGAGGATGAAGCCGAAGGCCATGAGCATGCCGGGCAGGGCCATTCGCTCGGTGGCTGCGTTGGCGTCGCCCTCTGCTTCAGCGCCGTTGCGGTGGCGCATGGCTGCGGCTTTGGCCGCCAGTGAGGCGCGGACTTGGGCGCCTTCTGTGCCGGCCAGGGACAAGGCGGCGGCTAGTTCGGCCAGTTCGCTGACGTGAAGTTCCTCGCCGAGTTGTCCGAGCGTGGTCCAGGGGGAGGTTCGGGTGAGGCGGGCGGTGTTCAGCGCGCGGCGCAGTTGCTGGAAGGACCAGCCTTGTCCGATGTCGGCTGCGTCGGTGAGAGCGCCGTCCACGCCGGCGCCCCCGGCGAGCAGGATGTGGATGAGGTTCAAGTAGGCGCTGAGTGCGTGGCGGAAGGCGGTCCGGCGCCGTTCGGCTTCCGCCCGTACGGTCATGTCCGGCAGGAGGAAGCCGCCCACTGCCAGGAGCAGGGCCCCGCCCAGGAGTATCGCCCAAGGAAGAGGGCGTCGGCCCAGAGCCAGCGCCAGCTCGACGGCTGCGGGCAGCAGCAGCCCCGTGATACTGAGCGTCGCTTTCTCCGCGAGGTGGGTTTCGGCTGAGCGGCCGACGATGGCCAGGTCCTGGCCCAGCGCGTGGCCGGGCAGGCCCAGTTCGCGTAGCAGGCCGCTGAAGGGGCTGCCGAATCGCGCGGCCCAGCCGCTGTCGCTGGTGGCGAGGATCGGGGGTGGTGCGGGCCTTGAGTGCAGGCGGGCGATCAGGGCGGCCAGCGGGGCTCTGGGTGGGAATAGCCATACCGTCAGCGCCCATAGCCCCATCCCTGCACCGGCCGCCAGGAACATCAGCGTGATCACTCAGGCCTCCTCCTGGCGAGTGAGTGCGGACAGACCCGGCGTGCCGGTGGCGGCTTCAGGGCCGGTGAAGAAGCGTTCGGGCTCCTCGATGCGGGCCATCCGGCGCAGCCAGGCGAATGCGGCCGTGAACAGCGCCCCGATCAAGAGCAGGACCAGTTGTCCGGTCACGGTGTCGTACGGGGCGAGGAATTCGGGGTTGAACAGGATCAGACCGCCGGCGAAGGAGAGGGTGGTGATGACCACAACGCGCAGGGTGGTTTGGGTGCGGGCACGGCTGGCCTCGATCCGCTGGCGCATCTCGACCTGGGCGCGGGCGGTTGCCGCAAGTTCCCCCAGCAGCGGGGCGAGTTGGCGGGCCTGGTGCTCCGAGGCGAGCATCAGCGCAGCGATCACCAGGTCGGCCATCGGATCGGCCAGGTCGTCGGCCAGTCGTCGCAGTGAGGCGGTGAGGGGGTTGCCGCTCGCCAAGCGGACGGCGAGTCCCTGCACCTGCGGGCGAATAGCCTGCGGGGCGATGTGGGCGGTGGCCATGATGGTCTGTTCGAGGCCGGCCGCGGCGGACAGCGTGTCGCGGAGCATCTCGGTCCACCCGGCGATGCCTTCGATGCGGGCGGTCTCGGTCTTGATGGTCGTGCCGCTGAGGATCCGGGGCAGGCTCCAGGCCGTCATCGCCGCCAGCAGACCTCCGACCACCCAGCCGGTGATCGTCCCGACCAGCAGGCCGGTGGTGCCCGCGACAGCCAGCCACCGCCCGGTGTACTCGCGGCGGTGCAGCTCGCGCAGGCCGCGCCCGCTCGGCGCCGGCCGGATCTCCCGGCCAGGGGCGTACCAGGCGCGCACCAGGACCAACAGGCCGGCGCCGACGCCCAGTCCGAGCAGCCCAAACAGAGCGACGTATGCGTTCACGCCTTCCACCGCCCCTGCGTCCGCTCTGCCTCGTCGGGGTCGTAGCCCGCGGCGGTCAGGTCCTCCAGGGTCTCGGTGCGCAGTGGCACTCCGGGGACGGCGCGCACGTCCGGGCCGGGCCGGAAAACTTCGTTGGAGACGATCTGCTTGTCGTCGGCGTCGACGACCTCGCGAATGGAGGACACGACCCGCTTGCCGTTATCTCCACGTGGCCGGTCCAGGTGGACCACGAAGTCCAGCGCCGAGGCCACCAGGAGGTTGGTGGCCTCCAGCGGCAAGCGTTCGGGGCCCTGGACGGCATAGGCGGCCAGCTTGGTGAACGCACCCCGGCTGCTACTGGAGTGCAGGGTGCCCATGGAGCCGTCATTGCCCTGGGACATGGCGTTGCACATCGGAATCACTTCGGGTCCGCGGACCTCGCCGACGATCACCCGGTCCGGTGACATTCGCAGGGCCCATCGCACCAGCTCGGCCTGGCTGATCGCCGCCTTGCCTTCGATGTTGGCCTCACGAGCCTGCATGGCCACCACGTCCGGGTGCGCCTCGGCGTCTGACCCGAGGCCGAGTTCGTAGACGTCCTCGATGGTGATCAGCCGTTCCCATGCGGGGATTTGAGAGGCCAGGGCGCGCAGCATGGTGGTTTTGCCCATCACGGTCCCGCCGGTGACCAGGATGTTCTTTCGCGCGCGGACCATGGCGCCGAGCAGGGTCTCAAGTTCCGGGTCGATGGTGCCGTTCTCGCGGAGTTCAGCGAGCGTGGCGCGCTGGAACCGGTGCCGGCGGATGGACAGCGACGGGCGGGCGGTGACCGCCATCACCGCGAACGCCCGTTCCCCGCCGGGCAGTTGGAAGTTCACCCCGGGGCTGCCCCGATCGAAGCGGCGCTCCTCTATCCCGGAGCGTGCCGCCAAGTGGCGGATGAGCTGGACCAGGTCGGCGTCCGAGGCGACCACGGGCGGCAGTTGCCGGCGGCGGCCGTCTGCGTAGCGGACGAAGACCCGGCTGCCGTTGACGTTGATGTTCTCGATCTGCGGGTCGCTCAGCAGCGGTTCCAGACCGCCCAGCCCCAGCACCTCATTGACCACGGAGGCGATGACGAACTGCTCGACGTCCGGTGCCACCACGCTCTGGCCGTGGTGGAGCATCTCCTGGGCGTGTTCCTCCGCGACATCCGAGAGGATCTTCTCCACCCGTGCCCGGCGTTGCGATTCCGTCATCGGCCCACGCCCCTGGGCTTCGTGGGCGTGGATCTGTTCCGTCAGCCGCGCCGGCAGTTCATGTCGCAGGCGGCGTCGCAGCCACTCCGCGGGTGAACCGATCTCCATATCAGCGCCGTCGCCCCCGGCCGTGGGCACCGGCCCGGACGGTTCTTGCGGGGGAATGACTCCGCCGTAGGGAAGCGAGACGCGTATTCTTCCCGGCTCGCTCATCGCGATACCCCTTCCCAAGACTTGTGCGGACTGCTGCGCCGCCCGGCGGACAGGCTGCCGGGGTCTGCCTCCAGGGAGTCCGCTACCTGCTGCTTTCCTCCGGGTTCAGTCGACGCGCGGGAGGCCGCCACGGCGGCGATGCGGGCCAGGGCCCGGCCCAGCGGTGATTGGGTCGGCGTGGAACGTCGTCCGGGCCTTCCGCCGAGCGCCGCCGCACCGTGGCGGTCTTCTGGAAGTCGGCCGATCACCTCGATGCCCAGCGTCGAAGCGACCTCGCTGGTCGGGTAGCCGCCGCCGACCAGCACAAAGGAGGGGTGCCACGGCCAGCGGGCAGCTACATCCAGGTTGGCGACCACATGCGACAAGGAGTCGTCGTGCGAACGGGCCAGCAGCAGCACCACATCCGCGGCGCGCAGGATCCCCAGGGCTGCGGAGCTCGGGCCGAGCCGTCCGCAGTCGGCGACCACCACGGTGCCGGGCCGGTCCGCAGCGCGCCGGAGCACCGCCGCCCCGGCGCTGGTGATGTGTGCCAGCGCCGCGTGTGCCTGCTCCGGCCCGGCCGGGCCGGCTACCACCGGCAGGCCGCCGGGCAGCCGCTGGGTGTGCTGCCACACCAGCCCGGGCTCCGCACCTCGACGCACCGCGGCCGCCAGACTCACCAGACCGGGGGACGTCTCCAAGCGGAAGCGGGCGAGCAGGTCACCGCCGGCCTCATCGCACTCCACGACCACGGGAAGCTCTCCAGCAGGCCACCGTGCCGCCAGGCCCAGCGCGGCCGTGGTCACCCCCGGAGAACCCTTGAAACTGCACAGCGCCACCAGCGTCACCGCCTGCCTCCATGCACCATGACGACGCTGATCTGCCCGGTGGGCGCCGCGGCCAGCTGGCGCGCGTCGTCCCGGGCCATCTGCAGCGACACCGCTGTCACTTGATCGCTGGTGCTGGAGTGGACACCCGTCACCGTCGCGGTCCACGCCGAGGAGCGGGACGACGTCGAGCCGTCAGTCGTGTCACTGGTCGCGGCCACCACCACCGTGACGCGGTTTCCTGCCTGCAGATCGGGTGGATACTGGCCGGCCTTCAACCCCACCGCGGCCACCGCCTGCCCCGGCGGAGGAACCCTCGCCTCGCCCAGTACGTCCCGCGTCAGCAGCGCCCCCGCCGGCAGGGAGTAAGCAACGGCCCGTCCCTGAACCTGTGACCGCGAGCGCGCGGGGATCACCGCGAGGCTGCTGTCCACCGAGATACTCACCTCGCGCACGTCCCGCGCGGACAACTCCTGGCCCACGGAGACGGGGCGGGCCAGGACCAGTACCGCCTCCCGGTGGCCGAGCTGAGTGGCCACCACCACGCCTCCGGTCGCACAGCCCAGGACCAGGAGCACGCCCAGCAACAGGTACGGCAGGCTTCGGCGCCGCGCCACACCCCTCACCCGGGCCGGCGCCCGGTCATCGCGACGACCAGGCCACCGACCAGCGGGGGATCCGCCTCCGTCGGCCTCAAGATCTGAGTGTGTGGGCGCACGGGTACCCATCAACGGCCTCCTCCGGGCACAGGACTTCTCAGCACCGCGCCAACGACGCGGCGATCGGGATTCACCTACGGGGTTGTCGCCTCTTGCTCCTGGACCCAGGGGAGAGGCCTCGGCGTCATCCGCCGTTGTTCAGCGCCTGGCTCTCCGCGACCCGGAAAGCCGCAGTCGACGTGGTCGTCAGGTCGGGGAAGACGCCGCTCTGGCCGGCGCTGGACCAGGTCACCGTCCAGTGCACCGTCGCCGACACGGGGTACGCGCTGTCCGGCTGTCCGGCCGAGGACGAGCGGTAGGTATGGCCGCAATCCGGCGAAGCGCTCTGCGGACTGTCCGAAGCCGAAGTCCTGGGCCCGGCCATTCCGTACGGTGTCCCAGGGCCGTTGCACGTCACCGAGCTGCCGTCGCCCATCGTCCACACCACCGACGTCGGGCGAGCCACGGCGGTCACCGAGACCCCGGGCACCGATGCCGTCGCCGACACCGCCCCCCACTGACGGCGATCCAGCCACAACCAGGTCGGCAGGTCGACCAGTTGCTCGCCCACCGGATTTGTCTCAATCCGCGGAGACGGCAACCGCAACTGATCACGCGCCGATTGCGCCAGCTGGGCCGGAGTCGGCTGAGGAGCCTCAGCCTCCTGCTCCGGCCCGTCCGGCATCCACACCGGAGGCCGGTACAGGGCATCCCGCACCCCGCCGGCAGTGCACTTGTACACGTACCACGCCCCGGACTCCCCCGGCTGCGGATCCGCCACCGGCACCACCGCACCCTGCGAAGTCGCGGAATACACCGCCGCCGGGGCCACCGCTACCCCACCGACCGGCCGGTCACCGTAAGCGGCGTGCACCGCCGTCGGCGGGGACTGGTAGTCGCTGCGCTGATAGGAGCAGTCCGCCAGATTCAGATCCGGGTTCCGGCTCTTCGGCTCCTCCGGGCCGCCGCGGCTGCTCCCACCGCCACCCGAACTGCCGCTGCCCGAGGAAGGCCCGCCACCGTCGGGCCGAGGTGCACGGTCCTGGCCACCTGACCCCGCGCCCAGCTCACACCCGGGAAGCGGATTCTGGGAGCAGTCCGCCGCTCCCCATTCGTCCCCGGCCATTGTTGTCCCCGCGCCTCCGGCCACCACCGCGAGCGACAGACCGAAGATCACCACCGATCGCCTCAGCATGATCCCAACCCGTCGACCGCGAAGCGCGTCACCTTCCACGTGCCGTCGGCCTGTTGCTTCACCTCAGCGGTGATGGCACGTCGGCCGCCAGGGTTGTCGTCCGCGAGCTTGCCGGTGTCCTTCCGGTACTGCAGCCAGTCCGTCGAGTCTCCGCAGTCCTCGATCACCACGGTGGTCGGGCGAGCCGGCGGGGCCACCGACGTCGCCTCGGGAGAGTTCTTCGGAGCCCCTTTGCTGACCAGCCCGTTGAGATGATCCGCGTACAGGACACGGGACATCACCGACAACGCATCACCGGTGGCATGCGCCGCCAGTTTCGGCGACCTCCAGTCTGCAGTCTTCGCCGCCTGCGCCATGTCCTGCCACATCGCCACGTATGCTGCCTTGGCACGCTCCTCGGCTACATTCGCCGGGGATGCGGAAGAAGGCCGAGCGGAGGCCGGGCTGCTCGCGGAGGTGGCAGGTGTTCCACCGCCCTGTGAAGGCGCCGCACTCGGTGTATCCGATGCAGTACAGCTCGCGGCCAACAACACCACTGTGGCACCGCAGGCCGCTTCAACGGCCCGCCAACTGACGTGCGCATATGCCCTTGCAACCACCACGGTCACATCACCCCGCGAACGATGCAGATCCAGCCGCCCGGAACTGAGCGGAGTCACACATCTACCGCTGCAATCCGTTCCTACTGCAAGGTGCGAACGCGGTCTAACTTCACAGTAGGACCGGCGACTTGACCGACATTTTACTTTGAAGATACGGACGGCCCATCAAGTTCGCGCACCTTGCCAGCGCGCCTTGACTGCCCGACATCTGAATGCGCCCGATGCGGCGCAGTCGACCGGGATGCATTGATCTGGTACTTAACAACATCAAGAACGAATGAGAGCTCTCGTTCGTCAGGGCTCAACAGACTGGAGTCAGGTGCACCGCAGCAGGCTTTCGTGACAGCGCGCCCAGCGGAAGGCGCCATTTCGGCCGCCCACCGAGACTAATCGAGGGGGTCGTCAGTGTTCGCACTCGTGTAACCGAGAATGCTTGGGCATCGTCTCCGGATCCCCTGGCAACTGCTATGCCAACCTACCCGCACAGGCAAGCCGCTGTTCCGCCCTCGCCGGCCTCCTACACTCGGCCTCACGCACGTGCCGCTCGGCGTCTGACAGCGCCGCTGCCTCCGCATCTCGCTGGTAGGGCTCGGTCACGCCGTCGATCTGTTCAACGAACGTCCGCCTCATGCAGGTTGGACTGTCGCAGAAGAACCGGCGCACGATCCCCCCGGACCAGCACCGGCCTACCGGCGACGGGCCGGTCGTCCAACTGCCGACCGTAGCGGCTGTACACCCGACGGGACGGGGATACCGCAGTCCGGGCGTGATGTCCACGATCATGCACAGGTCACTAGCGGTGGTTTGTTGACGGCGGGTCAGAGCGGGAGTAGGTCGTGGGGTGAAGGCGTCAACTACGGCCTGGGGAGCCCGAGATGACGAAGCGGCTGCCGTGTCCGCCCGCACCGGGTCCGCTGGAAGCCTATGCTGTCCGATTCGATGATCTCTTCGGGACGCTGGCTCAGCGGCGGGGGTTTCGCGAGTACCTGGCCGGGCTGCTGCTGCCCCGGGACCGCAACAAGACCCTGACCTGCTTGGCCGGTACCGAGCCGGTGGTCGGCGCTCAGCACGCGGCGGTGCAGCGATTGCAGTTCTTCCTGTCCGAGTCGACCTGGAGCCAGGAAGCGATCAACGCCCGCCGCCTGGAACTGCTGCTGGCTGACCCAGCCACCGCACCGCACCCGGGCGGGGTCCTGGTGGTCGACGACTCCGGAGACCGCAAGGACGGGTCGGCAACCGCCCACGTGGGCAAGCAGTATCTCGGCTCGGTCGGGAAGATCGACCGTGGTGTGGTCACCGTGACCACGTGCTGGGCGGACGAGCGCGTCTACTACCCGGTGCACGCCTGCCCCTACACCCCGGCGCATCACTTCCTCCGCGGCAAGAGCGACCCGGATTTCCGCACCAAGCTGCAGATCGCGGCCGAGCCGGCCGCTCGGGCCAAGGCGGCCGGGCTGGTCTTCCGCGCGGTGGCTGCCGACTGCGCCTACGGCGACCAGGACAGCGTCCGCGCCGGCCTGCACGCGGCCGGTCTGCCGTTCGTGATGGCCCTCAAGCCCCGACACGGGACCTGGGCCTACGGGCGGGACGCGCACACTCCCGTCGACGCCGCACTCCTCCTGACCTGGCGGGATGCGGACCATCCTGGGCAGTGGTTGCGCATCGAGCGCACGTTCCGCGACGGGCACACCGCCACCTGGTGGGCGGCCGAGGCCCGGCTGGGCTGGTGGGGCCCGGACGGCAACGTCCGCCTGGTGGTGGCCACCGCCGATCCGGCCACCCTGCCGGCGAAGGCCACCTGGTATCTGGCCACCGACCTGCCCCGCCCGGGCTCCCCGCGCGTCGCCGAATCGCCCTACCCGCCCGCCGACCTGGCCGAGATCGTGCGGATCTACGGGCTGCGGCACTGGGTCGAGCAGAGCTACAAACAGGTCAAGGACGAACTCGGCTGGGCCGACTTCCAGGTCCGCTCCGATGCCGCCATCCGCCGCCACCAGACCCTCGTGAACTGTGCGTTCAGCTTCTGCTGGAACACCTGGTTCGCCCCGCCCCCACCCGCTCCACGCGACCCGCCACCCGGTCCTGACGCTCTGCCAGGCCCGTTAGAGAGGGGGAGAACCGGGACCCCAGCAGCCCCGACCGGCCTGCTGGCCCCAGGCACTCCGAGACGTCCGTGGCTGGCTGACGCCCTGGGCCACGCTGCAACGCTACTGGCGGGCATGGTCGACGAAACCTCCGCCCCCAGCACTCCAGGAACTGATCGACACCGTCGGCACCGGCAGACCTCTTGATCTCTACTGCCCGGTCTAACAAACCACCGCTAGCTTCGAACTCGACAGCGGCCGGGATAGCGTATGGCTGGTCGAGTACCAGAACCGGCACGTCAGGCCTCTGGCCACTCGCGGTCGAGCATCGCGTGCACAACGGAGTCCCGCCACTTCCCGGCCTTCTGTACATGTTCTCGGATGAGGCCTTCTTCGACCATGCCGGCCGTAGCCATCGTCTTCGCCGATGCTTCGTTCAACGGGCTGCGCGCGCCCCAAATGCGGTGAAGGTTAAGGTCTTCGAACCCAAGGCCGAGTAGGAGGCGTACGGTCTCGACGCCGTAGCCGACACCCCACGTATTGGGGCGCAGCGCGAAGCCCATGGTGGCTCCGCGCTGCTGGTGTGGATCTGTGGCCAGACGGCCAAACCCGATCAGCTTGCTGGTCTCCCGTTCGACCACTGCGAGCGCGTACTCGGTGCGCGGCATCGCAGTGGCAGAGGCAATGGAACGGGCCACGATGTTGCCGACCTGCTCACGGCTCCGCGGCTCGAACGACAGGTGCTCAGTGGCTTCGGGACTGCCGTAGATCGCGAACACCGCGTCGACATCATCGATGGTGAGTTCGCGGAGGCCCAGACGCAGGCTTGAGCACTTGACCGGGTACATATCGGGGACACTACCCGCGAGCTATCGCGGAAGTGCAGGCTGAGTCGGCGGGTAGATCTCGAGCTCGTCCCGGCGGTCGCGAGCTGCGATCGCGGCATCCCAGCCGCCTATCTTCGCCGTGTCGCCGCCCTCATTGATGGCGACCCGCTTGCACAGCGGCAGGAGGTTCGCCTCCTGCATCAATGCCTGCTTGAGCGCGGCCTCGCTCGTTGGGACAACGTCGACTACGTCACGCCACTCGTCCTGGAAACGCTGCAGATCCATCCGCGGCAGCGTCACACGGATCGGCCACGGTGTTCCATCCTTGAGGCTACGCAGGGCCGCTCCAGCCGCCTCGTACTTCCGGCGGCACGGCACCGCCCGATGTGCCGTCAACTCCTCCAACACCACCCACGGCACGACCACACGCTCGACGCCGGACGTCCTGATGATCTTGACCAGATCCGTGGTGGCGCTGTCGATGCCGGACTTCGTCAGAATGTTCGCGTCCAGGATGATCAAGGCGAGCAGCTCCGTCTCACGCAAGGCTGGATGGTCTGGTCAGGGATTCAGGCTCTGTGATCGCCAGCACCTGGTTTCGGATATTGTCCGCGTCGTCATTTGCGCCCCGCGCGTTCAGTGGTCCCTGACGCGGCTGTCCTTGGCGAAGACCTCGCACTCGGTGAACGAGGAGATGTCGACCTCTTCGTCGGCTACGTATCCCATCTCCCAGCTTCCTTAGACGGGGAGGGCCGGCTGGGAGAACGTCAGGCACTCCTAGGCGGCCCCAGCTCACCCGCGCTGGATCCAGAAAACCGCCCCCCCGCGAGCACGCCAGTCGCGGACGCCTGCACGACCAGGGGCCGGCGAAGAAAGGCCCGACTGACCCCCGGCCGCCCTGTCGTTGCTTCCCTCGGACAGGGCAGGATCGGGGCATGAGGATTCTCGTCATCGGCGGAACTTGGTTCCTGGGCAAGGTCATCGCGGAGAGCGCGCTGTCGAGAGGGTGGGATGTCACCACCTTCAACCGGGGCCGGTCGGGGACCGATGTGCCCGGCGTTGAGGCCGTGCACGGTGACCGTACGGTCCAGGAGGACCTGCAACAGCTCGCTCAGCGGGGCCCATGGGACGCCGTCATCGACACCTCCAGCTCGGAACTCGCCCCGCGCGACGTCCTGTTGGCCACCGCAGCACTCCAGAACCGGGCACAGCGCTGGGTTCACATCTCCACCGTTTCGGTCTACGAAGAGTGGCCGCACAAGCCGTTGACGGAGGGCTCACCTCTACTGGAGTGCCCTCCGGACGCTGACGAGACCTTCGGCTACACCGGTGAGGACGGCAGCCCCACGAAATACGGTTTCCAGAAGGCCGGAGGGGAGCGCGCGGTCACGGAAGCCTTCGGCGACGGCGCGGTGTTTCTGCGGCCGGGTGTGATCCTGGGGCCCGGCGAGTACGTCGGCCGACTGCCGTGGTGGCTGGAGCGGGCGAAACGCGGCGGTCGCATCCTCTCCCCGGCGCCGGCAGAGCAGCGAATCCAGCCAGTAGACGTTCGCGACGTCGCCGCCTTCGCCCTCCACCAGGCAACCGCCTCAAGCAGCGGCGGCTTCAACGTGACGCATCCCGACGGCATCTCGTTCAGCGGCTTCCTCAACGACTGCCTACAGGCCACCGGTGGCGACGGAACGCCGGTCTGGGTGGACCCGACCGTGCTGGCCAAGCACGGGGTAAAGCAGTGGACGGAACTGCCGTTGTGGCGGACCCATGCCGGTGTGTGGGTGGTGGATTCCCAGCGTGCGGTCGACTCGGGTCTTCGCTGCCGACCGATCGCCGACACGGTCCGGGACACATGGCAGTGGTGGGAAGGGGACGGGCGTCCCGTGGACCACCCGCGGTGGGCGGAACACGGGATCGCTCCGGAGAAGGAGGCGCAGATCCTCGCCTCCTTGTGATCAGGACTGGATCGCCAGGAGGGTCACGGGCGGGCCGAGGCGGTAAGGCGGGGAGGCCCGGGTGAAGTCCTCAATTTGCTCGCGTAGTTCCGCTGGGAGCTGCGAGCCGTGGTACTTCGGCCGCGCCAGGTGCCTGCCGATGCGGGCCGCTCGCACGACGATGCCCGTGTTGCGCTGCTCGGCTGGCACCGTCCAGATCGGAGTCAGGGCGTCGGCCGCCCCCTCTATGTTGTCGGTCAGCAGACGGGCGTATGCCAGGTCGGCGGCCGCCCCTGCTCGAACGTGGGTGGACTGCTCGTCCTGCCCTTTTTCCCCGAGGAGGACGAGTGCGCGGCTGGCCTCCACTTCGGCCTGCTGGGCGTCGCCGATGAGCAGCGCGGACGTGCTGTTGGACATGGCCAGCCGCTCGGCGGAGAACCCGAACTCGCCGCCCACGGCGTCGTGCAGCTCGTCGCGCACATCCCGGCCGGCGTCCCCGGAGAGCTGGATGGCCTGCCGTGCCGAGGAGACGTCTCCCAGGTGGGCGTATGCGCGGGCCGCGATGGCGTGAAGGCGGCGCTGGGCGGTGTCGCCGATGCCTCCGTAGGTCAGTGCCCGCTTGGCTTTCGCCAGTGCCTCGTTCGGCTCGCCTGAGTGGTAGGCGATGTAGGCCAGGGTGCCGTCGGCGTAGGCCTGCAGCGGTGAGAAACGTGTGCTCTCGCCGTACACAGCGGCGGCACGAGCTAGGGTGCGAGCACTGGGGAAGTAGCCCAGATCGAATGCGGCGACCGCGAGGAGCGCGGCCGTCTGCCCGTTGAGAATCATCAAGGTCTGCTGTTGGACCGGCATTTGTGTCCGGTCCCGCTGACGTTCAACCTCGCGGCGGAGGTTGTCGGCTGTCTCGTACGCCTTCGCTGCTGACAGTCTGTGGTACCGCCGGGCAAGGCTCACCACCTGGTCGCGCAGTTCGTCGATGGTGTTGTCAGAAATGGACGCCGCGGCGGTCGCGTCGGCGCCGTCGTGGGCTTCACGTGCGGTCATCTGAACTCGCTCTTCCAGGTCAAACGCGGGTGCCTGGGGATCGTCCGCGGGCGGCGGCCCGAACAACTGCTGTGCCGTGTACTCGGGCCACATAGCCTCAAGAACTTGCCGCGCCTCGGGGCTGGGTAGGCCAACTAGCTTCCCAGCCGTCCAGCGCCGGAACTGCGACTCGCCGCACGTCGGGTTATTGGGGTTGTGCCCGAAGAGGCGGACGCCGATCTGGTTGAACTTTCCGTCGAACCGGCGGTAGGGCAGGTTGTCCCGAGCGCATAGCCACGCGAGCAGCGTCCTCGGTGTGCTTCTCATTCCGCCCCCAACTTTGCGGTGCCGCGTCCCACGGCTTGCGGATCGATCCCTTCTCTCGAAGGGGAACTCGACTTCCCGCGCCGCAGCAACACCTCCCGAACAGAAGCCACTTCAAAGCTACCCCGAGGCTAGGGGTGTCCCCCGGAAGTGCAACAGAGGCCATGTTCAGGGCATGGCGAGGCTACCCGGGGCGGGTGAACGATGATCCTCAATCATCGCTGAATGTGTGTGAGCAATCACAGCCTGACCGAGGGAGGGAGCTGGCATGAGCGCGATATCCCTCGCCCCGAGAATCACTGCGCTCAGAACTCCTGCCGCCGTCCCGCTACGCAGGACGCACGGAGGGCACGACATGACACAGACTGCGGCTATCCCGCGGACAGACCACGGAACCATCCTTCATCTCCGCGCGGGCACCGCCCTTGACGTGTCCTTCGCTCGCGCCGCCGGCTCCACGGCCGGTGCCGTCGCGGAAGCGGACCGGCGCTGGCCCCACCGCATGCGCCGCACTGTCCGGGCGAGGCTGCGGCACTGGGGCCGACCAGACCTCACTGACGCCGCCGAGCTCCTCGTCACCGAGTTGGTCACCAACGCACTCCGACACGGCCGCGGCGATGTCCGGATACGCGCGTACCTCACCGTCGATCACCTCCGGATCGAGGTGCGAGACGGCTCTCACGACTTTCCGGTGCCGCGCGCCGCCACTGTCCATGACGAGGACGGCCGCGGCCTCTCCCTCGTCGACGCCATCGCCGACGACTGGGGCTACAGCCCCGACGGCACGACGACCTGGTGCATCCTCCCTCTCTGAGAAGGACCGACGACATGGAACCCGCCACGGGCTCAGACGAACGCTCCATCGCCTCCCCTCTGTCCCGGCCTCAGAGGCCGCAGGAGTTGCACCGCTCCTTCCCTATCCGGCCGGAGGCGGTACGGCTCGCCCGTACGTACGCCCGCAGGGCGCTCACGATGACGAGCTGGCCCGGAGACCAGGAGGACGCCGCCCGCATCGTGGCGGAGCTGGTGAAGAACGCCGTCGAACATGTCGGATCGGAGCAAGGCGAACTCGTGCTGGATCTGGTCATCGCCGAGGACGAGACGTTACGGATCGCCGTGACAGACCCGAGCCCTCAGTTCCCCGCCTTCTGGTCGGCCGTCTCCGCGCAGAAAGCCACGGGCCTTCCGCTCATCCGCGAGCTGGGCGGCGAGACCACCTGGAGACCGACGAAGGACGGGGACAAGAAGACCGTCCAGGTCCGGCTCAGCCCACGCTCCTCCCAGCTCACCGATTCCCCCTGATCGGCCGCCGGGCCGCAGTCATCTGCTCTGGCTCCCCCACAAGGACCGGACACCGAGTTGGCTGCCGCTCGGCGGCTCCACCCCCGAGAGCCTCTTCGCGTGGCTCAAGCCCGAGATGACTCCCGAAGCCATCGAGGCCTCAGCACTCAGGCCGGAGCCGAAGCCGACGGCGGCTCCCCGCCGGAGCCGCCGGGCGCCGATCCCATACTCGTGCGGCACGTACCCACAACCTACTTGCGCCGGGTTGTCCTCTTTCGCTTCACGAGACACGAGCTCGGCATCTTCCGTCTATGCACTCAAGGGCCGCTTGAAAAGCAGAAAGATACGAATTCAGACTCTCGATGGCACAGAGGGCCGATGAGTGATCTCGGCATGCACACAGCTGCTCTTGACGTGTGAGCGTGGGGGCAGTTCACCGTCCCCCGGAAGAGTAAAAAGTCAGTCAAGTGCGCGGTCCCACTGTGAAGTTAGATCGCGTTCGCACCTTGCAATCGGAACGGATTGGGGCGATAGACGTGGAGTCCGCTCGCGTTCCGCACGGTTGGATCTGCTTCGTTCGTGGGGTGATGTGGTTGTGATGATTAAAAGGGTGTTTCCACACGTCAGGTCATGGGCCGACGGCAACGAGCTAACGGCGCCTGAGGCTGTGCGCTGCGAAGGCACGACAACCCGGCAAACGGGCTGCGGCCTTGGTTCAACTCGCGAGCAGCTGCATGTCGACAGGGCGGACCTTCCGTCAACGACAAGATCGCATACTCAGAACGAGGTGGAACATTCTGTTCCGTCCATCGCCCCGAGTGGCACGTACGGTGGCCACAACTCGCTCCCCGGAACTGCACTCGAAGGAACGAGTAAGGCTTACGCGAATGGAATCCGGCTTTATGATCGTAGAGTAGGAGAGACTAATCATGAGCGCATGTCCGGGCAGATATTCATGGACTGCGGCCTCCCCTCCCCGGCACGCTTTGAAGCAATCCTCCGTGGACTCGCGCGAACCGTCAGCACCTCGCATTGCAGTGCGGCGACGACCTGATGTCCTCAATGACGCTCCGGTCGTCACGAAAAGTGGCGTCTCTCCTGTTTCCGCCGGCACCCGCGGAGCCGTGCGCGGATTCGCCCCCTGGCGACGGGCCATTCTGGCAACGCAAGGTCACCGGATGGCCATCCTCCTGGCCCTGGTCGCGAGCAGCCCTGCCTTCTACATATTCGCGCGCCTGGTTCCCCTCGTCGGCGTCCCATAGCCCCGTACGGCGTCGATCGCCGTCTGCACCACTCCGCACCGCCGGGGTGGCCGATCCCAAATCAAACGATCACCAGAGGAGTCAGACCATGTCGGCGCACCGGATCGCCGTGCAGCCGCTCGCCCTTCGGGAGAAGGAAATCCTCCAGCGCATTGCTCAAGGGAAGACGACCGTGGAGGCGGCCTCAGACATGGATCTGTCTGCGGGCAGCGTCAAGGCGCACCTCGTACTCATCGGTGGCAGACTCGGCGTCCTGTCGCGCCCGGCCATGGTGCATCTCGCTTATGGCTATGGGCAGATGGACGTCCCGAAACCCTTGAAGCGCGTGGTCGTTCTGACCGAGCCGCAGCAGAAGGTACTTGAAGGCATCGCGGACGACCGGACGGTCGAGGAAATCGCGGGGCAAGAACAGCGGCCGCTGGCCGACGTACGCAAGGACGCGCGGCTCATGGTGCGCGCGCTCGGCGCCTCGTCGCCTCCGCACGCGGTCACCCGGGCATGGCAGTTCGGGCTCCTGGGCAACGTGCCAGCGCTCGCTGATCCTCCGGTCATCGCCGCGGAGACCGCCCAATGATGCCCCCCGCGACCAAACTCATCACCGGCTCCTCGTCGTCGGCGCCGGATGCTCGATCGGGCTTCGCCGCCGCCCTCGCGTCCGTACGGCGCCGGGACTTCGTACCCGCGGTCATCCGCACACACCGCGGGGGCCGGTGGCGAAAGGTGGACCAGGAGCGCGCGCCGCGGGACTGGTCGAAGCTCGTCCACGGGCCGGACCCGGTCGTCTTCGACGTCAACGACGGCGAAGAGGGGGGTGCGGAGATCACCGGTGTCATCCCCTCGGCCGCGGACACCGAACGATGCCTTACCGTGCTCGCGCCCGAACCGGGAATGCGGATCGCGGAGATCGGCACGGACTCCGGATGGGTCGCCGCCCTGCTCCAGCACCTGGTCCAGGACGGCCGCGTGGTCAGCGCTGCGGACACTCTGCGCCTGGCCGAGATCGCCGAGCAGTATCTGGCTCCGTATCGGCAGGTCCGTGTGGTCGGGCCCGGTGGGAAGGATCTGGGCCCGGACGCCTCCTTCGACGGGCTCCTCTCCCATCGCGCTGTCGGCCGGATCCCGTGGGAGTGGATCAGCCGGGTACGCCCCGGCGGGCGCCTCTCGCTTGTCGTGCGGACGGGAGTCATGCTCGACGGTGTGCTGCTGCGGCTGACTGTGGCACGCGACGGCCAATCGGCCACCGGCCACTTCTACGGTGCTCCATGGCCCCGGGCCCTGTGGCTACGCTCGCAGCGGCCAACCGACCGCACGCACCCGGTCGATCCGCGCGAGGCGCCCCGCGTCCCGGCCAGCGTGTCCGACCCGCACGACCACCTGCGTGCAGGGGCCCAGCTCATGGCCGGGCTGCTGCACCCCGACCTCCAGATGAGCCTGGTGCGCAGCGGTCATCCACTCGACGGCGACGTGGCAGACCGGCTCCGGATCCATGACGGTCAGGCCTCACGAGCCTTGATCTTCCTCGGCGGCACGTACAACGCCTATGAGTGGGGCCCGCGCGACCTCGTCTCGGTTCTCGCCGAGCCCCTCGGCCAGTGGCGGGCGCTGCGCGGACCAGGCCCTGAGCGCTTCGGCCTGACGGTCACCAGGACGAACCACGTTCTCTGGTACGGCAGTCCCAAGGGCCCGTCCTGGACTCTTCCCGCGCTACCCACCCCCGACCACGAGACGACCTGACATGCTCACTAACCATCCGGCCACCGCCGAGCGGGCCTGCGCCCCGGCCTTCGTTCCGGCAGACCGCTTGGCCGGCGTCTCCAGTGCGCGGGTGCACAACTACCTGCTGGGCGGGCGCGATCACTACGAGCGCGACAGTGAACTGGCCGACCGGCTGTGCGTCAAGGCACCGTTTCTTACGGACGCCGTCCGCTGCGAGCGGCAATACGTCCTCGGCATGGTCCAAGCCCTGGCCGTCGCCGGCATCCGGCAGTTGATCGACTTCGGCTGCGGGCTGCCTCATAGCCCCTCCCCGGTCGAGGTCATCGCCCGGATCCATCCCGACACGCGCGTGGTCTGTGTCGACAACGACCGCGCCGTCCTCGCTCACGCACGCGCTTTTCTACACGCCCCCGCGCCAGCCGTGGTGGAGCACCTGTGCGCGGATGTAAGCAACCCTCAGACCGTCCTGGCGTCCCCTGAACTCCTGAGGACGATCAACCTGCACGAACCGACCGTCCTGCTGTTCGGCTCCGTTCTGCATCATCTCCCGGACCCCCCAGACGAGCTGCTGGCCGCGCTCGTCGACCGGTACAAGGAGGTCACGGCTCCCGGCAGCGCGCTGGTGATCACTCACGCCACCGCCGACTTCGCCGGCAAGCCGATACGCAAGGCCGCCAAAGCCCTGACCAAGGCAGGCTGCCCTGTCTATCCGCGATCGCGCGAGGAGGTCATGCCGTTGTTCGACGGCTGGGCGCTGTCCTCGCCGGGCCTGACATCTCCTCAGGAAATGGCACTGAAGCACCCAGTTGGCGACGAGGCGGCCTCGTACGTGGGTATGGCCCGGAACGAGGGTGGCCAGTGAGCGCCCGCCACCGCACTGGCCGAGTCATGCATTTCGCCGCACCTCAGCATCGCTCCGGCCACATCACGACGTGGTCGCTCTTCGGCACCAACCGCGCCAACTACGTTCCCCACACGGCGACTTCGCAATTCTTCACTGCCGAGAGTGTCGAACACATCCGTGGTTTGCCGATAAACTCGGTGCCGACCGGAAACGGGCACCCGGGCGTCGCGGTGATGACGCAAGACGACAACACGTCTGCGCACCCGGAGGACACCGTGCCCGCCATGCTTCCCGCGTTAACAGGTACGCCTGCCAGCGGCTCGTTGCATTCCGTCATCCGCTGGCCGGGCCACGCACCCGTCGCACCGAGCGACGACGCCCCAACACGGCCCGTAGCCGGGAAGATGCTCGGCTCGCCGAGCACGGGGGACGTTCCATGGCATCTCGAACAAGTCGTGCCCGCAGGCTTGTTATCGGTCTCGGCGGCCGCGCCGAGACGCCTGCCAGGTGGTCGCACGACGACCGTCGGCACCCCGTTGCCTTGTGGCCCGTCTGGTTCGTCGAATGCGTCCGCGGCTTCCACGTGCCCGATTAGCGAGGCAGCCCTTGCCGCGCCGCAGAGGGAACGACGCGCTCGTGATCGTGAACGTCTCGGTGGTTGTGTTACTGGCGCCGGTGACCTGCTTGCTGGTCACAAGGGGCGGGCTCAAGGCCGGGCACGCCGTCACGGCCCTGCTCTTGGGCTTCTATCTGCGCGACACCTCGCTTGCCCCACCTCTCGACCACGCTGTCCAGAGCGCGGTGGACCTGATCGGCAAGGTGCGCTTCTAGACCGGCCGCCGGGGCAGGAAGGGCGCCCCCGCACCGTATGCCTCCCCCCGTGGGCTGCGGCGCGGGATGCCTGCCCCGGCGGCCTCTCCCGCCGTCATGTGCCTTCCAGCGCCATGGCGGCCACTCGCATCTGGTTCGAGGAATCGATGATCCCGTACCGAGGACGCTGATGTCTGACACTCCACCTGATACGCGCTCCGAGCGCCGACGTCACGGCATGTCATGGCGGCACAGGCTGAACACCGCCGAGGGGCTCCGGTCAATTCTGCGGCAGATTGCCATCCTGCCGACACTCGCCGTGCTGTTGCTAATAGCTCTGTCCGACTACCTCCTGCGTACCGAGCCTCCGTGGTCCGTAACGCGATGGCTGGTGTGGACTGTTGGCGCCACGGCATGCGCCGCCGTGTTGATGGTGGCATGGCGGCTGGGCGGTACAACCGCTGATGCCGTGCACCATCAGCGGTCGGCTGACGTCAAGGCCGTGGAACAGCAGCGGTTCGCTGACGTCGAGGCCGTGCACCGGCAATGGGCGACTGAACGCCGGGCCGTGGAACAGCAGCGGGCGACTGACATCCAGGCCGTGAATCAGTGGATCGCTCGTCTGCAGTCGGTCCTGGCCGATGGCCTCAAAGACGTCCGACAGACGTTGGATCAGCTACAGCGTGGCGAACGGCCGCATGTGCACGAGGTGCCGTCTGAGCCTGTCGCTTCACACATGTTCGCCGTACTGGAGCACGACCTGCATGTGTTCGTGAGTGGTGTGCAGTCGTCCGTCGCCGAAGCCTCGGCCCAGCAGGAGAGAGCGGCAGTCCTCAGTATCGCCCGGCGCATGTTGACCCTCCTCAATCAGATGCTGAAGTCATTCGATGAGCTGGAACGCGAGATGGAGGATCCCGAGTTCCTCAGGCCCGTGTTCCGGCTGGACCACATGGCCACTCGGCTCCGTCGTCTGGTGGAAAGCATTTCGGTGGTGGGCGGTGGTGTCCCGCGGCGTTCCAATAAACCGGTGAAGTTGTCTGACGTGATCAACCACGCGATCGGCGAGGTCGAGCAGTACGGGCGCGTCAAGATCGCGTCGCCCGTCGACGGCATCGTCGAGGGGCAGGCTGCGGCCGGACTCATCCATCTGCTGGCCGAACTCATTGACAACGCGGCCAACTTCTCCGATCCCAAAACGCAAGTCCTGATCCGGGTCGAGAAGGCCACCTCCGGGATGGTCGTCCAGATCGACGACCGCGGGAAGCTGATGCCGGACGAGGTCCGCAACCGGCTGAACAACCTGCTGTCCGATCCGTCCCCGCACAGTGCCGGCGAGCACCTGCGGGATGGACGCATCGGAATATTCGTGGTGGCCGACTACGCCCGACGGCTCGGCCTCCACATCAGGCTCCAGAGCAACCAATACTTCTCCAACCAGGCCGAAGTCGTTGTGCCTTTCGGCTTGTTCCGCACAGACGCAGCCGGGCAGCGGCAGGTCGCGCACTCTGGCTGCCCGTCCCTCGTACCGGCGCCCGCCCTCGGCCTCACGGCAGGACCCGCGGCGTCCGCGTCTCCCGCTCATGCCCGCGCCGATGCTCGCACGGGGATTCCGGTCGGCCCCCGGCAGACGGCGACGCGCGACGCAGGGCCAAGCGCCCCCACGACGAGGGCCGCCGATGGCGCGTCTCCGCTGCCCGTACGCCGGAGCGGGACGCCACAGGCCAGCCCCGGGCTGGCCGCGAGCGGAGCGCCGGACAGTCCCGACGGCGCTCCTTCGCCCCTGCCGGTCCGTAACACTTCGCACTCCTACCTGGCAGACGGGCTACAGAACAGCACCTCTGTACGCAGGGAGCCGGCTGCACCTGCCGATCCGACGCTGGTATCCCGAGTCGCTGAGGGGAAGCGCCGCGCCAGCGCGCACGGCGACGTGCCGGACAAGAACCCGTCTGCCGAACCGACCAATCCCCCTCACCCTTTGGAGGCCCCGCATGGGAACAGCACCGCATGACCTGGAGTGGCTGCTGACCGACTTCGTCCAAAGGGCGATCGGTGCGCGCCGCGCCCTAGTGACATCTACGGACGGTCTGAAGGTCGCGAACCACAACCTCGACGGGAAGGGCGCCGCAGACACGCTGAGCGCTATCGCCAGCGGGTTGCACTCCCTGGCCCTCGGCGCCGCAATGCTGCTTGGAGAGTCCGGCGGCATGCGTCAGGTCATCGTGGAACTCGACGAGGGCCACCTGTTCGTCATGGCTGCCGGCCCCGGCGCGCTGTTGTCTGTCCTGGCCGGTGACGAAGCGGACGTGGGGCAGGTCTCCTACGAGATGTCCCTGCTGGTCAGGCAGGTTCCTGGATATCTGTCCGTGGCGTCACGGCCGGAGCCCGTAGCGGCTGGCAAGCCGGCCCAGTGAGGTGGCCGGCGACGACACCGCCTGGGTCACTGAGGATCTCGGCCCGGTGCGTCCGTACGCGCTGGTCCACGGACGTGTCGCTCCCACACACGACCTCGACCGGATGTCCCTGGTCAAAGCCAGAGTTGCCCCGCCCACCGACCCCTTGCAGTCGCACTATGCAGATACGTTCGACCTCTGCCGCAGCACCAGGCCGCTCTCTGTCGCGGAGATCGCGGGGAGGCTCGGGCATCCCTTGCAGATCGTCAAGATCTGGGTGTCCGACCTCCTCGACGACGGCTACCTGACGCACGCGATGCCCGCCGACTCCGGCAATGCCGCCAGCGACCCACAGATACTGGAGGAAGTCCTTGCGGGACTACGACGCACACTCTGAGCTGACGATCCCGTTGAAGATCCTGGTGGCGGGCGGTTTCGGGGTCGGGAAGACCACCTTCGTCGGTGCGGTGAGCGAGATTCCACCGCTGCGGACTGAGGAGAGGCTCACCGAGGCCGGGATCGGCACCGACACCCTGACGGGCATCGAGCAGAAGACGGCCACCACCGTGGCCATGGATTTCGGCTGCATCATGCTTGTCAGGGACCATCAGGTGCAGCTGGCCCATCAGTTTCAGCTGTTGCTGTTCGGCACGCCCGGCCAGGAGCGTTTCTGGTTCATGTGGGACAGCCTTTCGGAGGGCGCCGTCGGCGCGGTCGTCCTCGCCGACACCCGTCGGCTGGAGGACTGTTTCGCCGCTGTCGAGTACTTCGAGTGCCGTCAGACGCCGTTCCTGGTGGCCCTCAACGTTTTCCCCGACGCCCACCCCCGCACCGAGCAGGAAGTACGCGCTGCCCTGGGGGTGGACCCGCAGGTTCCCGTCGTTCGGTGCGACGCCCGCGCCGAAGCCTCAGCGCGCCAGGTGCTGATCGCCCTGGTCACGCATGCGTATAAGCGCGCCCTGCTCGTCCCCTCTGCCTAGCCTCCGCCCCGCCATGTCCGCCCTGGAGCCCAAGAATGACCACCTTTGATGATGAAACCGGCCTCCACGACCGGATCCCCACGGACCACGAACTGGTCCGGCGCATGGAGCTGTTGCCGCAGCTGGGGCTGAGCGAGGACCGGTCCATTCCACACTTCGACGCCCTTGCGGAGACGCTCTCGAAGGAGGCAGCCGAGCTGGTCGGTCAACCCGCCGGGTTCTTCGCCATGGTCAACATTATGAAGGAGGACTACCAGTGGTTCGCCGGTATATATGTGCCGTCCGGCCACGGTGGGGAGAGCCAGGCAACTGCCTCCGGAACCGCGTCGGCGGACCGGTTCATGCCCCGCACCGCGGGGTGGTGTGTACACACCCTGGACCGCCGCAAGGCTCTGCCGCTCCACGACGTCTTCGACTACCCGCGCTGGCTACCGGGCAACGAGGCTGTGACCATGCTCGGCGCCCGCACATACCTGGGCACACCGCTGATCCACGAGCCCACAGGCACGACGCTGGGCACCTGCTGCCTCGTCGGCCAGGAGGCCACTCAATGGGGCCGCCAGGGAGTCAGCCTCATCAAGCACTTCGCCACCCAGGCCCTGGCCCACATCGACGAGCTGTCCCACCACGTAGCGCACTAGCGCGACCACCCGTCGTGCCGCACAGCGGCGCACAGCCAGAGGGAGGGGACGGACCGATGACCGCCACGTACACGTACCTGACGGACGACCACCAGCGCCTGCGCGACCAAGCGCAGGAGTTCGGCCGCCAAGTGATTGCCCCCCACGTTCCGCGCATGGAAGCAGGAGGAACACACACCGACCGTGAACTGCCCCGCCTGATGGCGGAGCTGAGCTGGTGCGGCGTGATTATCGGCACCGAGTACGGCGGTATGGGCCTGGACCACCTCTCCAAGACGATCCTGATCTCCGAGGCCAGCTACTTCAGCGGCGCCGCCGGGGGCATCCTGCAAGCCTCCCTCATCCCGACCGCCGCGATCCTCTACCTCGGCAGCGAGGAACAAAAGCAGCTGTGGCTGCCGCAGATCGCCAAAGGGCTGTGGACAACCATCGCCGTCACCGAGCCGGACAGCGGCAGCCACGTCCTGGGCATGGACGGCACTGCCCGCCGCAAGGGCAAACACTGGATCATCAACGCCCGCAAGTGCTTCATCGGCAACTCGGGCATCGCGGGCCTCCACCTCGTCGTCGTACGAACCGGCAGACCCGGCGATCCACGAAGCCTGTCTGCGTTCCTCGTCGAAGCCGACTGGGACGGCATCGAGGTGAGCCAGCCGGACCTTGTCGGAATGCACGGCTTCACCTGCGGCAATGTGCGTCTGCGCAATGTCCGCGTGCCCGCCACGCATCTGCTCGGGGAGGTCGGCGACGGCCTCGCCGCCGCGTACACCGCCTCGGTCGTCTGCGGGCGCCCCAACCTCGCCGCGACTGCTCTCGGCCTCCACCAAAGGATCATGGCCGAAACACTCACCTTCCTCGGCACTCGCCGCCGAAAACTCGGCAAGCGCCACCGCGAAACGCGAAAACTTTCCGCGAACCCCGTCGTCAAGTACCGCCTCGCGGACATGAAATCCCGCCTGATGACCGCCGAAAGGCTGCTATACGACGCCGTGCACCTGCTGGATCAGGGAGTGACGTGCGACGCGGAACTCGTCAACGCCAAGCTGGTCAACAACCAGGCGGCGGGCGCCTCGCTGAGGGACGCCAGCTCACTCCACGGCGGCTACGCCGCACGCGCCGACCACCCCATTACGCGCCTCATGCGCGACATCCAGCTCGTCGGTGCACCGGCCGGCCCTGACGACATCCAGCGACTGCGGCTGAGCGAAAAGGCACTCGGAGCTGACCGCATGCAGTGGTCCGAAGACTTCATCCGCCGGACCCGCAGGTCATCCGCCGTCTGACCCCACCACCTCACCCTTCGCCGTAATCCGAGAGAGCACGCCATGACGACCGACACCCCCGCCTCCTTCCCTGCCGAAGACGGCCCTGCCCAGCAACTGGAGGAAGCGCGGGCGGCGGCGCCGTGTCCAACGAGCCGCCGCACCTGGCCGCCCACCGTGAAGGCATCGAGGAGCCCGAACTGATCGGCCGGCAGTTTGTGCCGCCGGACAATTCGACCGTATGAATTCGCCCCCGACGGCAGGCACAAACCCGCGAGACGCTCGGCCAGATGCTCCAGATCGCGGGTCTGCAGGGCGAGGACCGTCGCCCTGCATGACGAGGCACTCGCCCTATATGAGCCCATCAGCCAGAGCGACACCGAGCGCCTTCACCAGCGGATCGACGAACTCGCAGAATGACCCTCATTCCCTCGCCGAACGCACGGCACCGGCGCAGTCATGCCACCCGTAACCCTGCGCGACGGGGGACGGACCCGTTCGCTGAGGGCTGGAGATCCAGTGCGTTACGCCCGTTTCCAGATCAGTCAGTAGAAGGAGCATCCGTTTCCGTGGAAGTTCGCCCCACCAGCCTCGTACCCCGTTCGCAGCAGATACCACCTCCGCAGGGGGCGCACGGGGCAGCCGGATCCGGCTCGGGCCAGCCTGCGCGAGGCCAGGATTCGAGCACGGCATCGTTCGTGCTGTTCAACGATGCGCCGAACGGCTTTGGCGTCGTGAGGGATGCCCGGTGGGGGGTGAAGGTGTTCCGCGGACGGCGGCTGCCCGGTCCGCTGGCCCCGTTCGCGGCGCCGCCGCACAGCTGGGAACACCTGGTCGAGGACGTCCTCAATGGGCAGCCGCTGCCGGCTCCGCCCAGGGAGCGGCGCCGACCTCCGCTGTATGACCGCCAGCGCCCCCGTGTCGAGACGATGCAGGCTGCGCGGTCCAAGGGCGCCCCCGGATTCCTGCTGGTGGCTCCGACCGGCTCGGGCAAGACACCGATGCTGGTCGCCGCGGTACGTGACGAACCTTCTGTGCGCAATGTCTTGGTCATCACCAAACACGGGGTGGTGCCGCAATGGCGGCTGGCCATCGACTATTTCGGCGCTGCCGGCCAGCGGTGGGTGGTGACCAACGCCGAGCGGCTGTGGAGATTGTTCGAGCACCCCCGGCATGACCTGGGAAACCTGTCGCCGGAGGCAGCAAGCAGTATCGCCGCGTCGGACCCCGAGACGACGTCACGCGTGCCCTGGGACGTCATTGCAGTCGACGAGAGCCAAATCCTCGCGGACCCGGAGTCGCTGCGCTCCCGCCTCGTCCACCGCCTGCAGAATCCGCACGGGGGGCCCCGCCCCTACTGCATCCGCATGTCGGCGACGCCGTTCTCCACCCTGGCGGAGACCGCGTACTGCGCTGACCTGATCGCCTACGCCGCCGGAGTGCCCGAGCCGACCGACCTGACCGGTGCCGACTACCGGAATTGGCTGGCCGCCCTGGGGTTTGCCGACGAAGCCTCCGCACCAGGCGAATTCAGGAGTGAAGTCGAGCGGGTGAAGAACCTCCTCTACCACCACGGGATCGGTACCACCGGCACCCCCGGGGAGTTCGGGTTGCCCGAGCAGGAGCGTGAGCTGCGTCCGTTGGTCCTCTCGCCACGTGACCGCGAGCACTACCAGCGCAGTTGGGACGAGTTCCTGCGGATCTACGATCTGCGCTCGGACGAGGAGGACCAGGTCACCGAGGAGGAGCGTGCTGCCGCGTTGCGCCGGGTTCAGAAGGCCAGCATGGTCAAAGCTCCCTACGTCGCCCGGCTGGTGGCCGACCTGGTGAGCGAGGGCCGCCAGGTCATCGTGCCGGCCTGGTTCCTGGACACCGTCAGCAAGCTGGCCGAAAAGATCGCAGGTGAACTTCACCGGCGGGGCCTGCCGGACAAGGTTTTGGAGATCACCGGACGGGATCACAATCTGCGCGAGCGCAAGCGGCGGGCCTTTCAGACCGGGCGGGCCCTGGTCGTCGTGCTCAACACCGTCGACGGCATGAACCTGCACGCCGGAGACCGCAATGTCGACGGCAAAGGCACCCAGGCCACCTCCGCGCCGAGAGTGACCGTGTTCGCGGATGTCTTGACCGGTGGCAAGCGCCTTCTGCAGGCGGAAGGCCGCGGCCAGCGGGACGGCCAGCGGGCACCGGCGTACTACGCCTACGCCGCCGGGACCACGGAGGAGACGTGGCTGGCCCGTGCGCTCTTTGCTGCCGCGGGCACCCGAGACCTGGCGCATCATCCGGACGACGCCGCCGCCCTGGTCGCGCTCGCCGAGCAACTGGCGGCCGACGACCCCGACGCCGACACCGGCGGGGAGGCAACGGCATGACGCCGGAGCAGAGTTGGTCGTTGGCCGACAGGCCCTGGATCGATGTGCTCGATTCCGGCGGACGACGTGAGGTGCTCTCGCTGGCCTGCGTGCTGGAACGGGCGGAGGAGGTCCATCTGGCGTCGGCTGATCCTCTGCTGTGGGCGGCGACCGTGCGGCTGCTGGTCACCATCGCCTACACCGCCGGATGCGCCCCTACGGACCAGGGCGGACACCAGCGCAACGTCGTTGAGGGTATCGATCTGGCCCCGGCCGCGGCGTGGGTGCGCGAACATGGCGCCGATCTGGACCTGTTCGGGGACCGGCCGCTGTTCCAGGATGCCGCCCTGCAGGCGATAGCCGACGTGCCCGGTGCGACAGTCCCGGTGCTGTACCTGGACATGACGGCCGCGATCGGGCGGCCCTTATTGTCCGACCACCGGCACCTGCACGCCTCCGTCCCGGTCACCGCGCGCCGCGCGGCTGAGCTCGTACTGATTCAGCAGATGTGGGCGATCGGCGGCCGGATCTCGGCGAAAGACGCGATCTACGGGCCCGGCTGCAACTTCGGACGGCCCGCGCCGGCCAGTGGGAGCCTGGTGTGGCAGCCGGCCGGAACGCTCGCCGAGATGCTGGCCTGGCGCCTGATGCCCCTGCCCGAGGGACCCGGGATGCCTCAGTGGACCTACCGTCCGCGTGGCGCAGACACCGAGGAATTCACCCCGGACAGCGAGGCGGACGCGCTGACCTGGCACCACCGCCGGATACTGCTCTTGCCCGACCACCGCGGCACGGTCGCCCAGGTGCTCTTCGCCCAGGGCTGGCGCACGGTCAAGCAGCCGCACGCCACGGTCTGCCTGCTCCCCGGCAGCCGGGATCTGGTCGACACCGAGAGCGGCCGACGGCTGCCCGCGGAAGCCGTCACCGGCGAGAGTGACCTCGTCCCGGTGCTGGAGCGATGGTGGCTCGCACCGGAGGGCAGCTGGGCCCATGCCGCCCGGCAGGTGATCACGGCCACCGGCCGGGCCCCGGACCTGGTCACCGTGGGGCTGGCCACGAACAAGAAGAAGCTCCTTCACCAGCGGTGGCTCCACATCCCAGCCGCCGCTCTGGCCGACCCGCGCAGCGCCTCCGCAGCCGCCGCGGTGATGGGCTTCCGGCGCCACGCCGCACGGGCCGCACCCAACCGCCGTGCAACGGCCTCGACCGGAACCCTGCTGCCGCCCTCATGCGGATTTGACCTGTTGACCCTGGAGGAGTTCTTGACCGCGCCCCACGATCAGCGCGAGGCAGCGCTGTTCGAACATGTCCGGCCCGCACCCGGAGGCGATCCCGTACGCAACAGCCGACGCACGGGAGCACTCGCCGCCGCAGCCCTCACCACGCCCCTCCCGCAGGATGGCCCGGCGGACATCGCGCAGCCGGAACCTACGACGACGCACGGCCCAAAGACGGACGGCGCCGGCCAGCAGGAGCTGTTCACCATCGCCTCCGACAACGTGGTGATCGCTCCACCGACCGCAGGCCCGGCCGCACCGGAGGCCGAACCGGACGAGCTCGACGACGAGGATCTGTTCACCACTGCCGCCACCCCCTCCGCTCGCGGGTTCACCGAGGAGAGCACGGGCGAAGGCGCCGACTTAGACCGTCCCGAGGACGTCGGCAGGACGCTCGCAGCGCGGCTGGGCCGCTGGGCCGCCAGCCCGCACACCCGCGGCATCATGGCCGACCTGGGCCGCTGGGCCGTCCAGCCTTCGGTGAATAACCCCGCCCGCCATCTGGTCACCCGCAACGTACCCGACGAGCAGCACCAGGCCGCGATGCTGGTCGCCGCCCTGTTCGCCATCCACTACCGCACCAACAAGTCCGCTCCCCGCTACGGCAGCGCCGACCTGCCCCGGCTGATGCGAGCCTTCGGCTCCGGCGGACGGTACGGGCCCCGTCACGTCCCCACCGGGGCGGCAGTCACCCGCATCCTGCGCACGCACGACATTGAGCGCCTGCGCACGCCGCTGCTGCGCCAGATCCGATACGCCGCCACGAAAGGGATGGCTCCCCACTGGGGGCGGCTGTTCGACGACCTGGCCAGCTGGGACCAGCCCGTACGGGACCGCTGGGCCCACCTCTTCTACACCTCCACCGCCGTGGCGCCGGGCACGGCATCTGTCCCGGCCCCGCTTCTGATCACCCCTTCTGTGGACAAGGACCCGATTTCCGCATGAACCCCACCGACCTCGCTGTCGTCGGCAGCACGCACCGCCTCATAGACACCACCGGCGACAAGGGCCCCTTCGTCGTCGTGCACAGCCTGACCACGCTGCTCGGGGTCTGCCTCAACCGCGACATGGAGGGCCTGCCCAAGGCCATCGTCATCGGCGGGACAGAGCGCATGCGCGTCTCCTCCCAATCCCTGATCAGGGCAGCCCGCACCCGGCTACGCACCCAGGCCAGCCTGCACGAGCAGGGCGCGAGCAGCCGTCTGCTGCCACACCTCACCGCCGTGAGGCTGCAAGAACGCGGCTACGACGCCGCGGACACGATTCCGGCCGCCGCCCTCGTCGTCACCGCAGCCGGGCCGAGCATCGATCCGGCGGAACCCGACAAGACCCGGGCCATGACGTACGTGGCCGCCTCCGCACCCGCCCAACTGGCTGAACTGGCCGCGCAGTACTGGGACGACATCAAAGACGCGCGTCAGGCGATGGAAATCCTAATCACCGAAGCCGTCACCGCAGCCACCACGGGCAAGAGGAGCAAGAAGACCAAGAACGGCACCAAAGGCGCCGACTTGGCAGGACCGACCGTCAAACCCACCGATCTGGTTCCCGTCGCGATGGCCGCCGCCGCCAGAGAGGTGTTCGCACCCGGCCTGATCGAAGAGATCGCCCTCTTCGGACGGATGCTCGCCGAAATCCCCTCCGGCCACGTGAACGGCGCTGCCAGCGTCGCCCACGCCTTCTCCGTCGACCCCATGGAACTGCTGACCGATGAGTTCACTGCCAAGGACGACTGGCAGCACAGCAGCTCCACCGGCGCGGGCATGATCGGTGAGCAGTACCTCACCTCGGGAACCCTGTACCGGTACGCGGCGCTCGACCGCCGCGCCCTGCGCGCCAACCTCGCCGACTCCGGCGCCGATGCGGCCACCGTGGAGAAGATCGCCCAGCGCGCCGAGCAACGCTTCGTCACCGCCATGACCTACGCCCTGCCCTCCGCCCGCGGCACCCGCACCGGCTCCGCCGCCTGGCCCACCCTCGCCGTCGCCGCCACCTGCAACGCGCCCATGACGGCCGGCGCCGCATTCGAAACAGCCATCACCCCGCCCGTCGGCCTGGAAGCCTCCGAACGCCTGGCCCGCTACCTTCACTCGGCTCAGCTCAACGGCGGAACCGCCCGGTGGCTCTCTCCCGCCAACCAGCCCGCGCCCAGCCTCCCGGACGCTGTGCGTCTGGAGGCGCACTGACATGCCCACCGTGCTGCTGCGCCTGTCCGCCCCCATGCAGTCCTACGGGACCACCTCGCGCTGGGAAGAACGCGCCACCAACTCCCGCCCGACGAAAAGCGCGATCACCGGCATCGTCGCCAACGCCCTCGGCCTCGACCGGGAAGACGACCTCGCCGACCTCGCCGAACTCGCCTTCGCCGTACGGGCGGACCGGCCCGGGCGCCTTCTCTCCGACCATCAAACCGCCGGAGGCGGCTCCTTCCCCGCCACCCCGCTCACCATGGCCGACCCGCTCTTCCGCGGAACGCCCCGCTGGTACGGAGCCCCCCGAAGCCCTGCCCCCGACGCCGACGGCACGCTACGGGCCTCCTACAAGGAGACGGACCGCATGACGGTCCTGATGACCAAGCACTTCATCACGGACGGCGCCTTCCTGGCCGGGCTGACCACCCCCCACCAGCACCTCGCGACGAAGATCACCGCCGCCTTGCAACGCCCGCACCGCCTCTTGTACCTCGGACGCAAATCCTGCCCACCGGCCCACCCGATCGCCTACGGCATCACCCCGCACGGACTCGACTGGCCAGACCACATTGCCCTGCTGCCGGAGGCCACCTGCCCCACGCCCAAGGTCTGGTCCGAAGCGCCCCCAGAGACCGGCACCTTGCCCAGCCCCGAGCAGGTGCCCACGAACTTCGCAGCCCGCGACCACCCGCTCATGCACCTGCGCACTCGCCACACCACGCCACCGCCAGCCGCCCCGGAGAACACCCCGTGACCATCACCGCGCCTCCGATGAACCAACAGCCCGTCCACCCCGGCTTCACAGCCTGGCGTTCCGTCCTGCTGCTCTCCGAATCCGAACAGCAGACATGCCGGGATGTTCATCGCCTCCACCAACTGGCCCTCGAAGGCTTCCGGCCCCCCGGCCTGGACACCGCCGTCCCGACCCTGCCCCAGCGGCACGTGCTGTACGTCGCCAGTCGTCACCCCGCCGAACGCGAAACTGCCGCCCGGCGCTTTGTCGCCGGCCGCCCCGAGCAGCTCGTGGTGCAGTCGCCTGTCCAACCCAACTGGCAGCACCTGCTGGATACCGGCCGAGTCACCCAAGCCGCATCATCCGACGTTGCAGTGACCTACTACCCAGGTGACACCGTCGCGCTGCGCGTGATCGCCAATCCCACCTACAGAGACATCCAGACCAGGAAACGTCGTGTGCACAACAGCGCCGAGGCCTGCGGAAACTGGTTCCGCCGCCACCTCGAACGCCACGGCGTGGACGTCGCCCCCCACCACGTCACCGTCGGAAAAGACGAACGCCTCACCGGAACCGACAGCAAAGGACACACCTCAGGAACCGGCGAATCCGGCAATCAACTCCACATCACCTGCCGCGAGATCCGAGCCACCGGCACTATCCAGGACCCGGCCGCCTTCTACCAGGCACTCCAAACCGGAATTGGCCACGGAAAAGCCTACGGCTGCGGACTCCTCCACGATCCCTCCCGACACCCGCTAGAGTAATCATGGGCCCGAGCGGATCGTTGCTCAGCCAACAAACTCCCTCTTCATGGACACAGGGCTGCATTCGAGTACAGGTGCGACGGCACGTCCCAGGTACACCACTCCCCACAGGCGTGGGGCTGCACTTGCGCCTCCCACTACAGAGCACCCCGTCCAGAGCCGCTCCCCACATTGGCGGGGAGCACAGCTCCGGACCGCCGCATCCGCACACTCGGGGACTATTCGCATTACGAAACAGATGGCAGTGCGGTCTGCTCGAGGCGGAGCGGCACTCCCGCAGCCCCTCCGCCTGCGGCGGCGCGAGGAGCAAGCGGGGTCAGCAGACTCGGTTGGCGATCGTGCTGACCTTGCTCGCCGGGGTGACGCTGCTGCACCCCACAGCGGGCACCGCCGCGGCGGCCGGGGCCGGAACGACTCTCCGCGGTGAAGCGGTCTGGGACGCGGCAGGCTCGAAGCGAACGGGCTCCTCCGGACCGACCCGGCCGGAGGCCGTAAGGCGGCGGGTTGACGACGTGTCGGACCGTGCTGGCAGGGGGGACTGGCTCGCGCGTGCCGTCGCCCCGTATCGGGTTAGCGGGGAGCGGGTGCACGGCGCGGACGGCTGCGAGAAAGCGCCCCGGCTGAAGCCCGGCTCCTACCAGGACGCCATGGCCTACCAGCAGCAGCGCTGGTACAAGGTGGCGTTGAAGCCCGGCGAGCGGCTGCGGTTTTCCGGGGCCGTCATTCCCCGGGCCCGCTACGACGTGGGGGTGGTGCATCTGTACCTGCATCTGCCGGGCCGCTCGCGGTGGTGGGCGTTTCAGGCGAGCGTGGCAGCGGAGTGGTCCACCATCCTCAGTGCCGGGGTCCGCTCCGAGCGCCTGACCGCCGACGCGGTGCCCGCCGGCGCCGACTCGGCCTCCGTCTGTGTGCAGCTGGTGAGCCGGGTGCGCTCCCAGCAAGGTGCGCACCCGGTCGAGCTGGTGGTGGGCCGAGAGGTGCCGTCCGGCCGGGTGGACGTCGGGCCGACCCCGCAGGCCGCAGCTCCCGGCGCCGAGCAGCGCGGCCGTCTTCTGCCGCAGGCCGCGGCCCGGCCGGACACCCGGTGGACGTGGCTCGGTGCGCTGGGCGCCGGCGTACTCGTCGTGGCGCTGTGCTTCCTCATGACGGCTGTCCGCCGGGCGGGGGTGTCGCGATGATGTGGCGCAGGCTGTCGGGTGCGGTCGCCGTCTGGGTCACGCTCTCTGTCTGCGGATGGAGTGGATCGGCCCGGGCTTCGAGTGAGCCGTCGAGTCCCTACGGAGGGGATTCTTTCCACACCGCAACCGAGATCAGCGGTAGTGGTGTCGTCAAGCGGGAACTGGCCGTCGGGGACATGCTGTTCTGGCGGATCGACCTGAAGCCCGGCCAACGCATCAAGGTCCAGGCCGCCGTCACAATCCCGGCCGGCTACAACACCGGCACCAGCTATGAGCGGCTGGGCGTGGCCCTCTACGATCCCATCCGCCACCCAGCCCGCTGCCCCGGCGATGACCCGCTGACCGCGATCGACACCCGCCATGCGCTGGCCCGGAGCGGCGGGACGTACCGTGCCCACTGCAGCGTGGGAAACGTCGCCGACCGGGACCGGGCCGTGCGGTTAGCCGGCACCTACTACGTCCAGGTGGGCATCGGACGCTCCACCGTCAACCGCGGCACCATGCTCCCGCTGCAGCTGACCATCGAGGTCGGTGACGGCGTCGCGGCCGAACCCGACGGACCGGCCGCCACCAGCATTCAGCCCTCCCAGGCCGCCCCGCCGGCAGCCGGCGTCAGGTCCTCGACGCCGACTACCGCGCCACCGGACCAGGAGCCGGCCGCCAGCACGATCACCGAACCGCTCGTCCTCACCGGTGCGGCAGTGGCCCTCGCCGCCCTGGCCTGGCTCGTCGCGCGGCGCCGCCGCCAGTGGCGGCGGCCCCCTGCCCCGCCACGGCGCGGCAGCCGGTCAGTGGATGAGGCGACCGTGCGGGTGCGGGGCACCCACGCACGCTCCACACCGGACACGGCGTCGCAGCCCCGAGCCGACGACGCGACCGTCCGTATGCGGACCTCCGGGGCGAAGCCACCACCAGGCACCGACCCGCAAGAGCCATGGCATCGGGACTGAACGCCACTCCTCTGCCCATGTGTCGTCCCTTCCAGTCCGGTCGCTACTGCTGACTGACGGCGGCGTGGTCCCGCTGTGGACCGTGTGGACCTGCGCGGTTTGCCTTTATCTGTTTCTTATCTACGGCTCGGGGCTACTGACGCACCGCCCGCCGCCATCCCTGCCTCACAGCGAACCGTCCGCAGCATTGGGAATGTGCACCTCGGCTGGCATCGTCTTCCCGATAGAGGAGCCGGCGGCATACCCGAGTGGGCCGGCTCCGAAGGGCGGCAGGTAGCTCACGAGCCATCCGGCCCGGCATCCTACGGAAGCTACGAGTGGCCGACCCGACCGCGCTCCGCTACGGCCATATTCTGACGGGTTGTAGGCGGCGTGCGGGCAGGTGGTTCGCGCCTCGGTACCAAGTTGTTTCGGCCCCACTTCGATCGAGTGGTTCCGCTGGCCGTGGGATGGGACGCTGGATTGCGCTTTCCCTTGGAGGTGCGGATGGGCATCCTGGCGGATCTGGCTGCCGTGCTCCACGACCGGTGGGACAAGGAAGAAGACGACACTGCGCTCTTCCACGAACTGGACTGCGTCGCCCGGACCGACGGCCGGACCGTGGTCTGCCGCTGCCCCCGCCAGGTGACCGAACGCCTCGCGGGCCAACCGGCGGATCCTAGCCGCTCTGCAAGACCGCATCGCGCGCGAAGAGGCGGGAGAGCCGCTGAACTCGGCTTCCTCCGCATCCGTTCACCAAGTTCGATCGAAACTGACAGGAGCGCACTGAAGATGGGATCTGGAAAAACGTTCGCCCGTGTTCGCAGCACGGTTTTCGCCAGGCATTCGAACCCTTGGAGCGCATGGTCCCGCTGGGCGACGGCACCCTTGGTCCTTGTTCCGGTGTGGAAGCGAAGCTGGCCGCACGCGGCCGTCGTCAGCGCGTGGTTCGCGGTGAACCCGGTGCTCTTCCCCAAACCGGCCGACCAACGGGCCTGGGCGACGAAAGCCGTGCTCGGGGAGGAACTGTGGCTTGCCGACCACCCCAGGGATGCGGGGTTGGCCGTGGACGCCGCGGCCACCGGTGCAATGATGATCGCGCTGTTCGGGGCGTGGCATCGTCGTCCGGTTCCCGCGGCTGTCGCGACCGGCGCGCAGATGCTGCTGTTGCTCGTGTACTGGGAGCTCATGGCCCGCTACTACGAAACGCACCGGGACGCCGAGACGAGCAGTTGAATCCGGTCTGCCGGGTCGGCCAGGCCGTCCCCGCACTGAACACACCCACCGTCAGCAGCGCCCCGGCGAAAGCCGCCGCCCAGACGAAGGGCGTGCCGACGGACTCGGGTACCGGCCTGGCCGCAGCCCGGAACGGCCGCCGCTCCACCATGAGAGCACCCCTTTCCCGCGTCATCCACGCTGCTCCCAGACAGCGCCTCCAGCACGATTCCCCACCCGGTGACCGCTCTTCGCAACGAACCCCGCACGGGCGAGGCTGCCTGGACTCAGCTGAGTTCGGCGAAGGACTCCACATCGTGGATCTTGCCGGTGACGACGATGACGTCGCCCTTCTGGATGACGGTTTCGGCGGTGGCGTAGGTGAAGCCCTCCCCCGGCCGCTTGATACCGACGACCGTCACCCCATACCGGGCGCGCACCTGGCTCTCGCCGAGCGGCATGCCTGTGGCGAGGGTGGGGGCGACGGTCTTCACCAGGGCGTAGTCGTCGTCGAACTCGATGAAGTCGAGCATCCGTCCGGTGACCAGGTGGGCGACGCGCTCGCCCATCTCGTGCTCGGGCAGGACAACATGGTGCACGCCGAGGCGTTCGAGGATCTGGCCGTGCTGGCGACTGATGGCCTTGGCCCAGATGTTGGGGACCTTCAGGTCCAGCAGGTTGGAGGCGATCAGAATGCTGGCCTCGATGTCGGTGCCGATACCGACGACGGCGCTGCTGAACTCGTGCACGCCGAGCTGTCGTAGCACCTCGGGGTCGGTGCAGTCGGCGACCGCCGTGTGGGTGAGGTCGTCGCTCAGCCGCTGGACGAGGGACGGGTCCGTGTCGACGCCGAGAACGTCCCAACCGCGCCGCATCAGCTCATGGGCCAGCGAGCTGCCGAAGCGGCCGAGACCGATCACGGCCACGCGCTGGTCACCGTGGCCGGCGACGGCATGCTCGGCGCGGCGCTTGCGTCGGCGACGGCGCAGGGAGTGCAGAAGGTTAGCCAATGACAGGTCGCTCCTCGGGTAGCTCATAGCGGCGCTTGCGCTCGCGCAGGGCGAGCGCCGAGACCATGGTGACCGGGCCGAGCCGGCCGACGAACATGAGCAGGATGACGACCAGCTGGCCGACGGTGGGCAGGTCGGCGGTGATGCCGGTGGACAGCCCCACCGTGCCGAAGGCCGAGACCGACTCGAACAGCACCTCCTCGAAAGGCTTGTCGACCACAGCGAGCAGGGCGAGGGTCGCCGTCATCACGAAGCCCACGCCGGCCAGCGCCACGGTCAACGCCTGCCGGAGCACATGCGGTGCGAGCCTGCGGCCCATCACCGCGGACGTGGGCTCGCCGCGTACCTCGGCGAACATTGCCGCACCGAGCACCGCGAAGGTGCTGACCTTGATGCCGCCCGCGGTACCGGCGCTGCCGCCGCCGATGAACATCAGCATGCAGGTCAGCAGCAGGGTCGCGTCCGTCATCGCACCGATGTCGACGCTGTTGAAGCCCGCGGTGCGGGACATCGCCGAGTGGAAGAACCCCGCCAGGATCTTCTTGTGCCAGTCGAACGGGCCCAGAGTGCCGTCGTTCGTCCACTCCAGCACGCACGTCAGCAGGGTCCCGGTGAACAGCAGCACGGCGGTGGTGATCACCGTCAGCCGGAAGTGCAGCGACCAGCGGCGCCGACCCGTGGTGCGGGCCCGGTTGCGGTGCCGCAGCAACTCCAGCAGCACAGGAAAACCGATTCCGCCGAGAATCACGGCCGCGGCGATGGGCAGAGTCACCCATGGGTCCTGCGCGTACTTCGTCAGGCTGTCGGCATGCAGCCCGAACCCGGCGTTGTTGAACGCCGACACGGCATGGAAGAACCCCAGATACGAGGCGTCCCAGATGGACTCGCCGTAGCCGAAGCGCAGTCGCAGCGCCAGCAGCGCGCCCACACTGAGTTCTACCGCGAGCGTGCACCCGGCGACCCCGAGCAGCACCCGCCGCACGTCCCCGATGTCCAGGCTCTTGGTCTCCGCCTGGGCGGTCAACTGCATCCGCAGGCCCAGTTTCCCGGAGATCAGCAGACCCAGCAGCGAGGCCATCGTCATGATGCCGAAGCCGCCGATCTGGAACAGCACGAGGATCACGCCCTCGCCGAAGCCGCTCCAGTACGTGCCGGTGTCCACCACGACCAGTCCCGTCACGCACACCGCGGACGTGGACGTGAACAGCGCCGTCACCGCATCGGTGCTCCGACCGTCCTCGGCGGCGACGGGCAGCATCAGCAGGACCGTACCCAGCAGGATCACGGCAGCGAAGCCCATGACCACTGTACGAGCGGGATGCGCCGCCAACAGCGACTGCCACACCCGCACCGCGCGTCCTGCCACGCCTCGGCCTTCCTGCCTGTCAACGTTCCGCCAAGGATCCATCAGCATCCGGTCAAGATCCAGCGGGCTACCCTAGCCGAGGTCCGCCCCGGTGTACCGGGGCAGGAGAGCGTGAGCTCCGACTCCTCGGGCAGCCCCGTCCGGCGCCGGATGTCAGTGCCATCCGCTAAGAAGATCCTCACTACTGTCGCAGGGTGAGGGGTCGTTGATGTCAGGGGCGCGGCGCGCGATGGCAGCGTGGATGCTGCTCAGCGCCTGCTGGATCAGCACGGTCGTGAGCTGGGACGGTCTGGCTCGCGATCCGGGGATGTGGGGTTCGATCTGCCTGGGCGTGGCCGCCATGCTGGCCACCCTGCTGGTCTTCGTGGTCACACTCGCTCCGATGATGGTGCAGATGCACTTCCGCCACACGGCAGGCCTGGCGGCGACCGTGCTCGACGGCGCGGCCATCGCCTACGGAGCCTTCTTCATCTCGGGCACCCTGTTGCCGCTCCTCGCCGCGGCAGCGCCGTCCCGCGCAGCCGCCCTGGCGGTCATCGCGGGTGTGATGCCCGTCCTGGGATCGCTGATCCCTGCGGTGCTGTTCTTTGTCGCGAGACTGCGGTCGGGCTGGCTGCTGCAACGCCGTGTCGTACGCGCGGAAGCCCTGCTGGCGAGCGCTCCGACAGCACGACATCTTTCCGTACGCCGCGAACGCGAGGCTCTGACCAGCTGCCAGGACGCGTCATGGCCGATCCATCTCGTGATGAAACACGCGGGCGACTCCGGGGACGACCAGTACGCCGCTCGGCAGAACGCGGTGCGGTTGCTGCGAGCCGCTACCGCCGCGGACACCCTCGCCACCCGGCGGTTCGTCATCGAGGAAATCCGGTCCTTCGCATGGCTCGGTTCGGAGCAGCGCAGTCCCTCGGTGCGTCGGGATGTCGTGTACGTGCTGGAGGCCGCGGCGCAATCAGCTCGCCCGGCGACCGGCCAGTACATCCTCTACGCCGTCCTCGACGCGTTGCGTGTGCTCGGCGAGGCCGGCGACGTGACCCCCGTCGAACGGCAGGAGGTCGCGCAAGCCACCCAGGCCGTGATGGCATCCTGCGTCACGAGACTCGAAACGTCCGTCCCGCCGCACGACATCGGCCTGCGCGTACCCAGAACCCACAATGAGGAAAAGGGGAGACGGCTTCTCACAGGTATCGGCATGCCGAGCGAAGAGATCATGGCCGGCCATGTCCTGGAGCGTGGCGTCGCGGTCATCCGGGACCTGATCGGCCCACCGAACCGCCCGCTCGACGACAGCCGTTCCTCGCAGGTGCAGGCGGCTGCGTTCGCGGCCGGTTGCCGTGTCCTCGCGGAACTCGCGGAGGAGTTGCAGGCCAAGCATGTGTGGGTCGACTACCGCGCCGTCATCGATTGCCTGGGCGGATGGCTGAACCACAGACTCGGCTCCGATCCCCGCCGCCTCGACGACCTGGTGGAGGAGGGGGCCCAGCCGTTCCCGTACGGGCTCGAATTGGAAGCCGCTGCCGGAGCGCTCGCCGACATCGCCATAGCCGCGTACACCGCAGGTTTTGATCATGTGGCTCGTGCCGCGCTGGCGGCCCTTCTCCGCCATGCCGAACGCGCGCTCCACAAAGATCCCGTTGCCTTCGTCCTGACGGCTCGCGCCGTCTCCCGTGTTCACTCGCAACTGTTCGGCACCAGCGGCACCCATGTCCGCGAAATGGCCGAGCACGCACGGGCGGTCGACCTCATGACGTCGCTCCAGGAGGAGAACCGCCGCCTGCTCACCACCGCCCTGAAGTCCCCTCGCACTGGCGATCATCAGGACGGCGCCGAATGGTCTCGGGCTATGCGGACGGTACGGCTCTGGACACTGCGTCCGATCTTTCGCAGCTCCGCCGGCTACGGCCAGTTGGCGCTGGCGACAGCTCGAACCGCTCAAACGGTACGCCGACCGTCCGAGCCCATTCCCGTGCGCCGCCCGCACGGGGACCGAAGGTTGTCCGATGACGACTTCATGGAACTCTGGCGGGAAGCCAGGGCCTTCAGCCATGCACGCCCCCACGACCTCGACTCCGATCTGGGCATCGCTCTGATTCAGGCGCTGTGGCCGAGTGAGGGAACAGAGCCGGGACTTGAGGTCTTCCGTGCCGGGGTGCGCTGGCGTGCCGCGCTGGACGCAGCCGAAACGGGCGTCGAGGGCGAGGAGCGGGTACGCGGGGTGCTCGCGGACTTGGCGGGCTATGGCATCACCGGTGAGGGAGGTGAGGGACGCGTGTCGTCGGAAGCCAGGACTTTTGGGCGACGCATCGCAGCGTGGGCCGAGACCCCGTGGTGCCGCACGCGTACCGTCTCCCCGACGTCGGACATCCCCGACGGGGACGACCTCGTGTTCATCCCCGCCGCAACCCACGACACCGCGACCGACCTCAGCGCTCTGGTACGGCGCTACCGCGCGGAGCGGCGGCGGCAGATCGCCGAATCCGAGTTCAGCGACCTGTCGGACGACGAACTGCAAGCCGCAGGACTGCTGTGGGGAGCCTGGCCCCCGCCGTTCGGCTGCCCCGACGATCCCTGGGACGAGCCCGACTGGTCAAGCTCGAAGACGATCGCCTACAAACTCGACCACTACCGTGCCGACCGGACACGAGGCCGGCTGCGTCCCAGACGCAGGAGCACAGATCGCACTTACCAGGCCAGGCTCTCGGGCGCGGAACGCATCGTCGTCACCGAACCGGACGGCAGCAGTCGTCTCCTGCGTGGTGTCGACACGGGGTATGAGCCTTTCTCGCTCATGTACGGCGGAAGAGGCGAGGCCATCCTCACCCACCGGCTCACCGCCGACGCGCTGGGCCTCCTTGCCCTCTGCCCCGCCTGTCACGGCGGATCAGCGGCCGACTGGATGCCCGGCTGGTGCCGGACATGCCAGGGGCTGCGCAGGCACCCGGATCTGGGCCGGGCGGAAGGGGCCGTCGCCAGAGCGGTGGCCAGAGCAGCGGATGGCGGCATCGAGTGGGACATCAGCCGCGGCGATCTGCTGGACGCGGTGGCCGGGCTGAACTGATTCAGCCTGCACCTCCCGGTCGAGCGACTCATGTTGCCAGCTTTCACTGAAACAGCTGGCAACATGAGTCGGTTGCAGGTACCCGTCCCGCAGCACCTCGGGAGCCCTCCGAGGGGTTTCCTCGGCCCTGGAACGTGACCGCCTGGATTGCGGGGTGCGCCTGCCAACTGCGCCCCGCCACGCGCGCTGCGGATACTCCAGCTACGGATCAGCATGGGCCCGATCATGGTCGGCACCGCTCCCGCTGTCCTCCCCATCGCCGAGTTTCGCTTTCGCCCGGCCTGTCGGCCGGTGCGTCAGCAACTCCACCGCCAGGCGCAGCGTGACCGGTGGCCATCCGGCGACCAGCACCGGTGCCAGGCCCGCGAAGGCGCAGCATCGATTCACACCGCGGGCCACCGCAGACGCTTATGGCTCCGGGGCGGCCTCGCGGACTGGACGGGTCGGTCAGTGGCTGCCGGCGAGTTCGCCGCTCAGCTTTTCGTGGATGTGGGCGCTCGGCTGGTTGAGGCCGACGATCTCGACGCTCTTGCCGCGCTGGGCGTATTTGGTCTCGATGGCGTCCAGGGCGGCGACGGAGGAGGCGTCCCAGATGTGGGCGGCGGACAGGTCGATGACGACCTGGTCGGGGTCGGTGGCGTAGTTGAACTGGCCGACGAGGTCGTTGGAGGAGGCGAAGAACAGCTCGCCGGTCACCGAGTAGACCACGCTGGAGCCGTCGGGGTCGGTGACCGCCGTGACGTTCGCGAGGTGGGCGACCCGCTTGGCGAAGATGACCATCGCGGTGACGGAGCCGACGACGACGCCGATGGCGAGGTTGTCGGTGGCGACCACGCAGACCACGGTGATGACCATGACGGCGATCTCGCCCGTCGG